>JBCBZF010000147.1:0-9132 GCA_039815525.1 Bacteroidota bacterium
AATTCCACCTCATCTTTAAAAATGATGTAGATGCTGGAAAAACCGAACATCGAATTGGAGCGAATGCTTTTTACACCAGGAATGCCCAGCAAGGCCGTTGTCAGCGGGTAAGAGAGCTGGTCCTCCACATCCTGCGGGGAGCGCCCTGCCCATTTGGTGTACACAATTTGCTGATTTTCCCCAATATCCGGAATCGCATCTACTGCAATCGGATCTCTGGGAAGGGAGGCAATCCCAAAATCAAATGGCGCTGTTACCAATCCCCAGCCGATGCATAACAACAGGAGTAACCAGGCCACAAGCTTATTTTCCAGAAAAAAACGAATGTATTTTGCCAACATATCTTCATTGTCAGATCAGAAATGCAGTTGGGCCGCACTGCTTTGTGAAACAGGCGGAAAATTCTGAATGACAATGAATCAAATCCGGAAGCTTTGTACGGCAATGGGTATGTCCGGACAAAGTAAGGGAGGTTTGTAGTTGAGGTAATGCGGAAAGAAAATATCTGAGAAAAAGCCGTCGGTCTTTGTTTCAATTGGATAGACAATCAACCAATCAAGCGCTGCTCCCGCATCAGCAAGCAGCGGTATTTGCTGAATAGTCAATTTGGCAAAACCACTTTCTTCCGTACAGCAAGACTTCTGCTGTTCTTGCTTTGCATGAAAAGGACAGCTGGCTTTTTTGACTGGATGACAATGTTCGGCCTTGAAAAAGAGCGATACGCTCTGTAGCTCATCCATACAGTAATGCATCTGCAGGACCATCCCTGTCGAAGACAGGAAGATCAGCGCAGCTAAAACGATATGAATGAGACCTCTCAGCATTCTATTAGCAATATCGCAAATAAACACTATTCAGAGAAATGCGCTGGCATAGGATCTCGCAGAAATGGTGTAGGATTTGGTTTGAACAGGTATTTTTCTGTGACAACCCGGATATGTCGGAGATGAACTGATGCCGGTTACTTGTGCACCCGAAATTCGGGGTCGATGGATATTTGCTTGCGCCTCCGAATCGCGGTCCGGCGCGGTGCGCTCACCTAGCCCCCCCCACCTCAAAAAAAAACCCTCCTTGGGAAAAAGGAGGGGAGAAACAAAAAGTAGCAGGGTATTAAAAGGGAAAATCAGAGTTTTGGTCGGGCGAGGGTATCACTGATTACGGTTACAGCCGAATCCAACAATTCCCCCGGAAGTTCGGTCAGAGGCTTTTCCGCAACGACCGGTTCGGTCAATCCATAAATCGTCAGCACCAGCAATAGCAGGGATGCAAGGACGATCAGGATATACTTTGTGCGGTGTTTCATGACAAGTTGAAGGTAGTTCGCTTTTATTGCCTGAAACAGCACAAACGAATAAGCGTGTCGTTCCGTCGAATAAGCGTGTCGCCTATCGATCAGCAGCCAAACGGCTACCCGGACTGACCTTTCGTTTCATGATGAATTCACGATTATCATCGTCTTTGACGATCACCTCGACCAGCTCCCAACCATCGCTGTTCATGTAGTTGAGGATATCAATGGCTGAGTTAAACAGCGTCCGTTCACCACTTTCATCGGTGATCCTCCGGGCTCTCAGGATTGAGCCGATTCCACGACGTTCTACTGGCTGTCCATAATCGACCAAAGCACCATAAGAACGGATGTTTCCTTTTTGGAAAATGCACTCTACTTCAACCGAGCAGTATTCTTCCGTACGGTTGATTTGCTGTGCGTTGGTAGATAAGAAAAAAGTGGTGGTCAACAACAGGATGATAAATGTGTATTTCATGCGATCAGGGGTAAAAGGTTTTGCTGAAAAATGCAGGGAAATATTGTCTTTTCCCAGCTGAAATGAGCAAGCGTGTGGGCTGGTCGTGTATTGGTGTAAAGGCATCTTGAAGAGTGGATTTTTATTGTTGAAAAACCGTGTGGATAAGCCCATCGCCGTCCGCCAAAAGCTTTGTACATTAGGGGAAGAAACAGGGAGCCAAGCAAAGAGTCTTATGCCAGATTTTGTTCACTTACACAATCATACCGAATATAGCCTATTGGACGGGGCTGCAAAGATCACAGACATGGTCTCTAAAGCCTGTGATTGTGGGATGTCGCATGTTGCCATCACCGACCACGGCAATATGTATGGTGTCCCCAAGTTTGTGTTAAACGCCAGAGCCAAAGGCCTCAAACCCATCGTCGGCTGTGAGTTTTATATCATCGCCGGAGATGCCACCAAACGGGAAAAAGGCACCAAGCGCTATCATCAGATCATGTGGGCCAAAGATCTGGAAGGCTATCACAATCTGGTCAAGCTTTGTTCCTATGGCTATACCGATGGTTATTACTACAAACCGCGGATCGACAAAGATATATTGCGCCAGCATTGTAAAGGCGTGATTGCTTCCACCTGTTGCCTGGCAGGAGAGGTCAATCAAACCCTGTTGAAGAAAGGAGAAGAAGAGGCCGAAAAGATGCTCTTCGAATACATCGACCTCTTTGGCAAGGAAAACTATTATGTCGAGATCCAACGCCATACCCTGGGCGACATGGAGATCTGCAATGAGTGGCTGATTCGCATGGCCCGCAAACATGATCTCAAGGTCATTGCCACCAATGACGTCCACTATGTCAACGAAGAAGACAGCGAGGCCCATGATCTTTTGCTTGCGCTCCAGACGCAGTCTGACTACAACGACACCAACCGCTTCCGCTTCACTGATGACAAAGGCCGGCTCAATCCCCGCTTTTACTTCAAAACGCAGGCGGAAATGCTGGAGCTGTTTCAGGACATCCCAGAATCTCTTGACAATACGATCGAATTAGCGGACCGCTGTACCTTTGAAATGAATCTGGCCGGGGACATGATTCTGCCTCAGTACAGCGTACCTGAGCAATATGCAGACATGGACGAATACCTGGCTGCCATGGTCTGGGAACGCGCACCGAGACGCTATCCCGATATGACCACGGAGATTCGGGAGCGCATCGAACATGAGCTGAAGATCATGAAGAAGATGGGGTATGCAGGCTACTTCCTCATTGTCCAGTCTTTTACCACCGAAGCACGAAATAAAGGGGTATATGTAGGTCCGGGCCGTGGTTCTGCGGCAGGAAGTGTGGTCGCCTATATATTGGGGATCATCGACATCGATCCGTTGACCTATGACCTGCTCTTCGAGCGCTTCCTGAATCCAGAGCGGGTTTCTCCTCCGGATATTGACATTGACTTTGATGATGAAGGCCGCCAGGAAGTAATCGATTATGTGGTCGGTGAATATGGCCGAAAATCCGTGAGTCAGGTGATCACCTACGGAACCATGGGAGCCAAAACGGCATTGCGCGACGTTGGTCGTACCCTGGGCGTTCCACTGAATGAGGTAAATCGCATCGCCAAAATGATCCCGGATCGTCCCGGCATTACCTTTAAAAAAGCCCTCGACAAAGAAAACAATCCAGACTTCGCAGAAGAACTGGGCAAGCTTTTCCAAAGCAAAGACCCGTCTCTCAACCGCATGATGCGCTTTGCCAAGACCCTCGAAGGAACGGCAAGGCATACTGGCGTCCATGCCTGTGCAGTGATCATTGCCCCCGGCGATGTGACCAATTATGCGCCGGTCTCCACTGCCAAGGATGGCGTACTGATTACCCAGTACGATGGCCCGATGGCGGAAATGTGCGGCCTGCTAAAAATGGACTTTTTGGGGCTCAAAACCCTCTCCATTCTCAAAGTGGCGATTCGTTTGGTCAAGGAAAATCATGGCGTCGTGATCGATCCGGATGATATTGATCTGACGGACGAAAAAACCTATGAACTCTATCAGCGCGGAGACACCGTTGCGACTTTCCAGTTTGAGTCCGACGGCATGCGCAAATACCTGCGCCAACTTAAACCAACCAACATTGAGGACTTGATTGCGATGAACGCCCTCTATCGCCCTGGTCCGATGGACAATATTCCTTCTTTCGTCAACCGGAAGCACGGACGGGAGCCGATTGTGTACCCTCACGACATGCTGGAACCCATCCTGAAAAACACCTACGGCATCATGGTCTATCAGGAACAGATCATGCAGGTGGCGCGGGTGATGGGGCAATATTCCATGGGTGGTGCGGATTTGCTGCGGCGGGCGATGGGTAAGAAGAAAAAGGCGATCATGGACAAAGAGAAAGTCAACTTTCTCAAAGGTGCCAAGGATCAGGAGGTAACGGAGGATACAGCAAATGAGGTGTGGGCCCTGATGGAGAAATTTGCTTCCTATGGTTTCAACAAAAGCCACGCCGCTGCCTACTCGGTCCTCGCTTTCAAAACGGCCTATCTCAAAGCCCATTATCCGGCTGAGTACATGGCCTCGGTCCTGACCAACAATGTCAACGACATCAAGAAGATTACCTTCTTCATTGAAGAATGTCGCCGCATGGGCATTGAGGTGTTGCAGCCGGACATCAATGAGTCACAGGCGTTGTTCTCCGTCAACAAAGAAGGACAGATTCGCTTTGGCATGGCCGCGATTAAGGGTGTAGGCCATGCTGTGGTGGAAGAAATCATCAGGCAAAGAGAAAAGGACGGATCATTTACGTCTATCTATGATATGACCACCCGCATGCCGATACGAAGCATCAACCGTAAAACCATGGAATCCCTGGCGTATGCGGGTGCTTTGGATTGCTTTGGAGTGGAACGGTATCAGTATTTCCTCCCGGCACCGGGCAAGGAAGAGGTCAGCGTGCTGGACAAATCGGTCAGTTATGGCACCAAAATCCAGATGGAACGCAACTCACCACAAGTGAGCCTTTTCGGTGGCGATGACAACAACATCGCTGAGCAGAAACCGCCCATTCCGGTGGGGACCATGCAGGACGGTCGCGTGCTGGAAGCATGGAGCGAACTGGACAAACTCAATTATGAAAAGGATGTCATCGGCTTTTACCTCTCCGGCCACCCCCTCGATCGCTTCAAATGGCAACTGGAAGCTTTTACCACCTGTACACTGGGAGAAATGGAAGCCCGCAAAGGGGAAATCAGGGTGGCAGGCATTGTTACCTCTGTCAGAGAAAGGGTATCCAAGCGCGGTAATAAGTTTTTGTCCTTTACCATTGAAGACTTCTCGGACTCCTTTGAGATGGCGCTGTTTGGGGAGCAATATGAAAAATTTCGGGGCTTGATCCGCAAGGATGAAATGTTGCTGCTCAGTGGCGGCTATCAGCCGCGACGCTATGATCCCTCCGAATATGAGCTGCGCCTCACCGAGATGCGTATCCTCAGTCACGAACTCTTCGATGGCATGGTACGCCACCTGCAGGTGGAGGTCGACAACAATGAATTGACCGATGACTTGCTGAAAAGCATGGAGGAATTGTTCACCAAACACAAAGGCAGCAAGGATCTTAAGTTCCGTATACTCGATAAATCTGTCCCGGCTGATATTTCCATGGTCAGCGGCTGGCAGGTCGATCCGAATGGGGAGTTGGTGAGGGAGTTGCGGGAATTGGGGTTGAAGTATCGATTGGTTTAAGTTTCACCTTTCTCAGAATATTCTTTGCGTCTTTGTGTCTTCGCGTTCATTTTGTTTTTCCGGTCTAAAGAGATGAACGCAAAGGGGCAAAGACGCAAAGTTTTTTTTCGTTCAAGCCCCGATTCACATAAATTGCGCCCCCGTAGCAGAACTTAGGGGACATTTCGCATGAATCAACTCAAAGCCACTCTCAGTCAACTCATTGCCCAGGCCGCCAATCAGGTTGGTTTGGAAGAAACTGCCGACAGCATTTATCCGGCCATTTCCTATCCGCCCAATCCGGAGATGGGGGATTTTGCTTTTCCCTGCTTTCCCTTTGCAAGAGTACTGCGGAAGGCCCCGCAGATGATTGCAGAGAGTATCGGTGAAGCGCTAAAAGCGCTCAATGATGACAGCATTGCGGACATCCAAACCGCAGGTGGGTTTTTGAACATCAAGCTGGCGCCAGCAGATGTTGGTCAAGCGGTTGCCGGAAAGGTTTTGGCCGGATCATTTTTCGATCTGAGCCGCGACAAAGCCCCCCGCAACATCATGATCGAGTATTCTCAGCCCAATACCCACAAAATTTTGCATGTGGGGCATATGCGGAACATCTGCCTGGGAGATTCACTGATCAAACTGGCTGGCTATGCCGGAGAGCATGTGGTCAGTGCCACTTTCCCAGGTGATATGGGTACCCATGTCGCCAAATGCCTTTGGTACTACCTCCACAAAAACCAGGAAGCGGTTCCCGAAGACAGCAAAGGGGCTTTCATCGGACAGATGTATGCCAAAGGGAATCTGTTACTGGAGGACGAAAAGGCCGATCCCGAGAAAGATGCTCTTAACCAACAGCAATTGTCAGCGATCCTGTCTGACATTGAATCTGAGCAGGGAGAGACCTTTGAGTTGTGGAAGGAAACCCGTCAGTGGTCCATCGACGCCATGCAGCAAATGTATGACTGGGCGCAGGTCAATTTCGACCAGTGGTACTGGGAATCTGAAGTAGATGTCCCATCCATGGAATTGATTCGCAAGCTGCATGCCGAAGGCGTAAGCTATACGAATGCCGAAGGCGAAGTCAAGCCCGTCTTCAAAGAATCGCAGGGTGCCATCATCGCCGATCTGGAAGATGTGGATCTGGGCATTTGTGTGCTGATCAAATCTGATGGACACGGCCTCTATGCCACCAAGGACATCGAACTGGCCCGCCGCAAATTTGAGGATCACAAAATCGAACAAAGCGTCTATGTGGTCGATCAGCGTCAGGCCCATCACTTCAAACAGGTGTTTGAAATCCTGAAGCGCATCGGCTATCAAAACGCCGAAAACTGCTACCACCTCCAATACAATTATGTGGAGTTGCCAGACGGGGCCATGTCTTCCCGTAAAGGCACCATCGTTCCGCTGATGGATTTGGTAGAGAACATGAAAGGCAAAATTCAGTCAGAATATGCCAGTCGGGACCACGGGTTTAGCAAAGAAGAGCTGGTCAAAGTCTCTGACCAGATTGCCCGTGGCGCCATCAAATATGGCATGCTCAAAATCGACCCCGCCAAAAAGATTGTCTTCGACATGGACGAATGGCTGCGCGTCGATGGCAATTCCGGAGTCTACATCCAGTACACCTTTGCCCGCATCCAATCCATGCTCGCAAAATTTGAAATTGCAAGCAACGCAGCCGACTGGGCACTGCTCGATACTGATGCAGAAAAAAGCCTCATGGTCCAAATGGCTGATTTCAATGATACCATTCTCTCTGCCGCCCGCGACTACAAACCCAATCTGGTTTGCAATTACCTCTACGAGCTCTGCAAGCGCTACAACAGCTTTTACAACTCTGTGCCGATTGGTAAGGAGGAAGACACGGCCAAACAGCAGGGTCGTCTGATGCTGTCGCAGGCAGTGGGTGTGGTGCTGCGCAAAGGGATGAGTCTGATGGGGATCGAGTCGCCGGAGAAGATGTAGGGAGGGGGGAGTATTTTATTTCTGGTTTATTTCTATCTTGTCAAGTAAGCGAGAACACAAGAGTCCATTTCATACTAATCCACGGCCGGGGGAGCCTGCCGTGGCATATATGTTCATACAATACTTGGGTTCATCTTATTAATCGCCAAATAAATCCTAATGAACCTGAAAAATAAAAGGTTATCACCACAAGCCATAATTGCCTTAAAAGAGGCCCTTTCTGTTATATTTTGGAAGAAGGATGATTTAAAAGATTTCGTCAAGCTAACAATAGAAAACTCCGATATTATCGGCAGAATAAATTGGAATGGGACCAAAAGAGAAAGTGTAAAAGAATTAATTGAGAGGATGACGAATCAACCCGATAAATACAATCGGGATTTATTGGATTTAGTTTTAGCAGTTAGCGACTTTACTGATTTTCCACATCTCAAATTTTGGGATGACGATGGGAGTATGCAAAGAAGAGCAAAAGAAGCAGTTGAAGCTCTTCGGAAGAGATCCAAAGGCTACATTCAAGTAACAAAAGAACAAGACGAAGCAAGAAAAAGGCGAGAAGACACGGAGAAACGAATTGCAAGGAAGAAATCTCTAGATGAAGAGATCGAAAGCTTAAGAAATAAGTTCCAAAAAATTGCGTTGAATCGTAACCATCAACAAAGGGGGTATGAATTAGAGAAGTTTTTGAACGAGATTTTTCTTTTATATGAATTAGATCCTAAAGGTTCTTTTAAAATTCATGGAGAGCAAATGGATGGAGCATTCACCTTTGATAGTACAGATTATCTTCTAGAAGCGAAATGGAAATATCAAGTAAACCGGGCAGACTTAGCATCTTTTCATTATAAAGTTGAAACAAAACTAAAAAATGCTATTGGGTTATTAGTAACAATAGAGGGAATAACTTCAGAGGCAATATCGGAACACTTCAAATCAATAATAATAATGGATGGGGCAGATATTATGGCTATCGTTGAAGGACGAGTGAGTTTACCTGATCTGCTTTATAAAAAAAGGCGGAAGGCTGCAGAAACTGGAAAGATATATGTAACCTATTTTGATTTATGATTAATCTGGAAATGTCAGAATCTTTAGCTGAAACACGTCTGAACTAGTTAGTATTCCTTAAAATGTGTCAAGTGCCAAATCATGAAAAACACCCCAATCATCCCCGCCCTCCTGCTGCTCTTCATCCTGTCAGCCTGCGAAAAAACACCCCAACCGCATCTCATTGTGGACAAGACCTACAGCTTCGAGCAGATCATCAACACAGCTGATATAAGATCTGGTAGCGGTTCCATCCAGAAAGAAGCGCTATTGGCCGCAGAGAAAGTTTCTGGCATTCCTGCCAAAACCCATCTTCTTGAAGCGACTTACGCCTCAGCCCAGGACGAAGATGCCGTTTTTGGCCGGGCAACTTTTGAAACCGTCTTTCATCAATATCGTATCGGGCAGACGGAGTGGTGGCTCCCTACTTCGTGGACGGCGCAGGGATATGCAGACAGTACCAGCAGCAAAATGCTTGCTCAACCTGACGTGGAATTCAATCTGCGAAAAGATTCCTCTTTTATCATCGAAATCCGCTCAAAACTGCATGTTGGAGATTTGAATCTGAAGGTTTCTTATCAAAAATTGACAAACGAACAGGGACGGACTTACCTTGAAGAATCAACTTCTGGTTTAGGGGCCTCGTCCTTC
>JBCBZF010000228.1:0-7715 GCA_039815525.1 Bacteroidota bacterium
AAAGTATATTCATCTTATCGATTATTAGCCTCATACTTATTTCTTGTGTCTCTGACACAAAGAAACAGGAAATCAAACGGCTCATTTACACCCGATATCCAAACTTCGAATCATCCGTTAAAAGCATGATTAAACAAAAGTATGGAAATGCGTTTTACGAAAATGAAAAATGGGAATGGGAGATTAAACAGGGGCAACGTAATCATGAATTTGAAGTAAAATATGGATGCACCAGGGTCTTAACAACCGGCGAGATAATTATCGGAGATTTAACAGAAACCCTAACCAGTGAATTGTCCCAGGGACTTATCACATACAATCCCAAAAGCCCAAACAAAGGAATATATATCCGGCTGATTGTCAACACCCACACAAAGGTGATAACAATCAACAGGAAATAGTCCTTTGTTTGGGTTGAGTTGGGAACACATAACTCATCAACACCCTAGCCCATCACGAAATCCTGCTCCTTCAGGCCAAAGACAGCCCGGCTCTTGCGAATCAGCTCAGCCGATTGCCCAAAGCTAAGGGTTTGCTGTGCATCGGAGAAAGCTTTCTCTGGAACCGGATGGGTCTCATAAATGACGCCATCTGCACCAGCCATCAATGAAGCCAGTGCAATCTGTTCAACAAAAGAACGAAGACCAATTCCATGCGATGGATCGGCAATCACTGGTAAGTGGGTTTTCTCCTTGAGCATCGCGATGGCATTGATATCCATGGTATTACGATAGGCTTTTTCATAGGAACGAATGCCTCGTTCACAGAGCATAATACGCTCATTCCCCCCAGAAAAAATGTACTCTGCGGAGTGAAGTAATTCGTCGATGGTGCCACTGATGCCTCTTTTTAGCAGGACCGGCTTGTCTACCTCACCCAAAGCATCCAGCAGATTAAAGTTCTGGGTATTGCGTGCGCCGACTTGAAAGATGTCTACATAATCCATCATCGGCTTGATTTGGGAAACCTGCATTACCTCGGTAATGATTTTGATCCCATATTCTGCCGCCAGTTCAGCCCACATTTTCAGACCATCAATGCCCAGTCCGCGGAAAGAATAAGGAGAAGAACGAGGCTTATACACCCCACCACGCATGATGCGTACCCCTTGCTCGTGCAAATGTGCCAATGTTTGGCGAATCTGGTCTTCACTTTCAATGGAACATGGCCCGGCCATAAAGGCGAATTTCCCTTCTTCGATGACGACGCCATCTCCCAGGTCAATGTTGCTGGGGCGCACCTTCCATTTGCGGGACACCAGTTTGTAGGCATCGGAGACACGGTGAACATCTGCTACGCCCGGCAAGCTGCCAATTCGTCGAATGTCAAAGTCTTTCTTTCCAATCGCGATCAGATAGTGTCCTTTCTGGGTATTGACTTCGTTGGGTTGATAGCCAATTTCGTCAATCTGCGCGCGAATTTGCGCCAATTCGTTCGTTTGTATATCAGATGAAAGTTGAATAATCATTGGTAAAAACTGTTAAAAATGAGTGTCCAAAGGGATCTTTGATACGCCAATCAAGTCAGGGTTGGCGTTCTGATCCCTTGTACAAAGCGATGCACTTTGTCGGCCAGGCTCCCTTCCTGTGCCAAAGCCTTGATAACGGCACTGCCGATGATTGCCCCACTGGCGTATTCATTGGTGACCGCAAAGGTTTCTGCATTGGAGATACCGAACCCAACCAACATTGGATTCTTCAGCTTCATGTTTTTGAGTCGCTGAAAATAGGATCGGTGCACCTCCCCAAAGCCTTCCGTTCTTCCTGTGGTCGCATCGGTGGAAACGATGTAAATAAAGCTATTGGTCTCTTCATCAATCATCCGGATACGGGCCTCTGAAGTTTGGGGCGCAACCAAAAAGACGTTAGATAAGCCATGCTGTGCAAAAAGTTCCTTGTACATGCTTTGGTACTCATACATGGGCAGGTCTGGTAAAATCAATCCGTCAATGCCAACCGCCGCCGCTTTTTGGCAAAAAGCTTCGATACCATACTGCATGACGGGATTGAGATAGCCCATCAGAATGAGCGGAATTTTGACCGTTGCCCGTACGGCGGCTAGTTGCGCAAAAATTTTGTCCAGCGTGATCCCATTGGTCAGAGCAATGCCATTGCTTTGCTGTATGGTCGGGCCGTCGGCGATTGGATCGGAGAAGGGAATGCCAATCTCGATCAGGTCTGCTCCGGCTTTTTCCAATTCCTGAATGATCTTCAGGCTGTCATTTAATTGGGGATAACCTGCGGTAAAATAGACCGATAGGATATCAGATGATTTTCGATCAAAAAGTTCTTGCAGCCGATTCATGATGATTGGTTTTCACGGTATTGAATGTAGGTTTGCAGGTCTTTGTCCCCTCTACCGGAGAGATTGAGGATCACTACATCGGCTTTCTGAAGGGCAAGCTCGTCCAGAGCAGCGATGGCGTGCGCACTCTCAATGGCAGGAATGATTCCTTCTACCTCGCTGAGCATATAACCCGCCTGCATGGCCGCATCGTCAGTTACATAGACAAAATCTGCGCGTTTGCTGTCAAACAGATGGGCATGCACCGGCCCAATGCCGGGATAATCCAAGCCAGCAGAAATACTATGTGGTTCGACCACCTGGCCATCCGGCGTTTGCATCAGAATGGTGCGGCTGCCGTGTAAGACCCCTGGTTTTCCCAGATAAGTCGTCGCTGCCGATTCACCAGAATGTACGCCCCGACCGGCCGCCTCAGCAGCAACCAATTTGACATCTTTTTCATCCAGATAATGATAAAAAGCGCCCATTGCATTGCTCCCACCACCTACACAGGCGATCACATAGTCAGGGTTCTCCCGACCGATTTTCTCTAGCAATTGCTTTTTCATCTCTTCACTGATCACTGCCTGAAAACGTCCCACCATATCCGGATAGGGATGCGGCCCCACCACAGAGCCAATGATATAATGGGTTCCGTTGGGATCATTGATCCAGTGGCGCATGGCTTCATTGGTGGCGTCTTTGAGGGTTTTGCTGCCACTGGTCGCCGGGATAATTGTTGCTCCCAGCATCTTCATCCGTTCCACATTGGGACGCTGTCTGGCCATGTCAACCTCACCCATATAGACGATACATTCGATGCCCATCAATGCACAGACCGTCGCAGTGGCAACGCCATGTTGTCCGGCACCAGTTTCGGCAATGATTTTTTGCTTCCCCAGGCGCTTGGCCAACAAAATCTGGCCCAGGGTATTGTTGATTTTATGCGCGCCTGTATGACACAGATCTTCCCGCTTAAGGTAAATTCGGGCACCATATTTTTCAGACAGGCGCGTTGCGAAATACAAAGGAGTCGGACGTCCTACATAGTCTCGCAGCAGTTGCTGAAACTCTGCCTGAAACGCATCTGAATACATGATGGCCAGATAGTTTTCGCGTAGCTCTTCAATATTTGGGTAGAGCATTTCGGGGATGTATGCACCACCAAATTTGCCGTAATAGCCATGTTCGTTGACCTGAAAAGGAGAAGTCGCTGTTTTATGTTGCATGATTCAGTTGGTTCTGTAATTGTTGGATCAAAGAAATGTCTTTGAGAGCCGGTTCAATCTCGAAGCGGCTGTTGATGTCAATGGCATACAATTTTGGATGAGAAAACGCCTTGAGACGATTGACGTGACCTACACTGATGCCTCCACTGAGAAAGAAAGGTCGCTCACTGGGATAGTTCTGCAGGATATCCCAGTTGAACACCACACCATTCCCACCCGGATGTTTGCCCTTGGTGTCAAACAAAAAATAATCTACCACCTCCTCGTAGGGTTTTAGCAGGTTAAAATCAAAGCCATTTCCTACCGAAAACACTTTGATCACTTCCAGATTGTGCCCTTTCATCAATGCACAAAAATCCGGCGACTCCTGCCCATGCAGCTGGACGGCATGTAATTGATAGCGTTTGACTTTGTCTAGCACATATCCCGCTAAAGCGTTGACGAAGACCCCCGTTTTTTTCACGTCCTCCATTTCCTGTAAAAAGTCTTCCGACAATGCTCCTTCGGCATGACGAGAAGATTTTTCATAGAAAATCATCCCCATATAATCAGGTTTCAGGCGGAGGAGTTCCGTCCTATTGTCCTGATTTCGCATGCCACAGACTTTGAGTTTCATCAGGAAGCGTTGGCTTGTAAAGCGTTGGATTCAGACAACAACTTCTGTAACTGCTCAATGAAACGTGCACAGGCTTTTTCCGGCTGGGCAGTCTCCATGAAACGTTGCCCCATCAGAAAGCCTTCAAATCCTGCCTGTTTGAGGCGGACCACTTCCCCGGGATCACTGATACCGCTTTCAGCTACCTTCACAAATTCAGCGGGGATCATCGGAGCCAAATCCAGTGATGTCTGAATATTGACAGAAAAATCCTTGAGATTACGATTGTTCACACCGACCAGATCCAGATGCGGATTCAGACTCCTTTCCAGCTCTTCCTGGTCATGCACTTCCATCAGCACTTCCAGACCGAGTGAATGCGCAAATTGTGCAAGGCTGCTCACCTCTTTCGGAGACAAGACAGCAGCAATCAACAAAATCGCATCTGCACCAATTGCCCGGGCTTCCATGATCCGGTATTCATCAATGATGAACTCTTTCCGCAAAATCGGACAATAGTTCATCCGGCGGGCGAGGCTCAGATCTTCATTTTTCCCGCCAAAAAAGTGCGTATCCGTCAAAACCGACAAAGCGGAAGCCCCAGCCTGCATATAGCCAATCGATACTTTTTCCACATCCACATAAGGATGAATATCGCCCTGAGAAGGTGATTTCCGTTTGATCTCAGCAATGACGCCACTTTTATCCGGTCGGGTGACATAATGCCGCAGGGAGACACATGGCGTTTCCATGAAAACGGACTGTTCCAGCTTTTTAACCGGGATCAGTTCCTTCTTCTCCGCGACTTCGGTGCGTTTATGGGCAATGATTTTATCCAGAATATTCATTTTATGCTGCAATAAATTGTTCAAATGATTTGCGGGCAGAGCCTGATTCCAGGGATTCTCTCGCGGCTGCGATGGCATCTTCCCGACTGATTTGTTTGGCACAATGGATGGCCATACCAGCGTTGGCGATCACCACTTCCTGCTGGGCAGGCGTTCCTTCATTGTGCAAGACTTTTGTGAAAATATCCGCGGCTGCTTCAACGCTATCTCCTCCAAAGAGATCCTCCTGTTTCCATTGGTGAAGTCCAAGGTCTCCTGGTTGTACCAGATGTTCGCCATCATTGGCGAGATACTTGGTGGGACCGGTCAGAGAAATTTCATCGTAGCCATCCAGTGAATGCAGGATAATGAAATTCTTATCGGTTTTTTGGTACAAATATCCATAGAGGCGGGCCAGTTGGAGGTCAAATACACCGACCAGCTGGTTTTTGGGGAATGCTGGATTGACCATCGGTCCCAGCATATTGAAAAAGGTCTTCACCCCTAGTTCACGCCGGATCGGGCCTACATTTTTCATCGCTGGATGAAAGAGAGGGGCGTGCAGAAAGCAAATCCCAGCCTGATCCATGCTTTTCTTTAAGTGAGAAACATCATTGGAAAATTGTCCTCCCAGATATTCGATCACATTGGAAGAGCCAGAGACAGATGACACACCATAGTTACCGTGTTTGGTAACCTTTACCCCTGCACCAGCGGTTACAAAAGAGGCTAAAGTTGACACATTGAAAGTATCTTTCCCATCCCCACCAGTTCCACACAGATCGATGGGATCAAACTCTGAGAAATCAACTGGAATACAGAGTTCCAGCATCGCTTCGCGAAAGCCTGCCAGTTCCTCTACCGTGATGGCACGCATGATGAACACGGTCAGGAAGGCCGCCACCTGGGAGTTATTGTACATGCCTCCTTTGGCAATATTGGTGAGGACATCTTTGGCTTCTGCCCGGCTCAGGCTGCGATGTTCAAATAAATGATTGAGTATTCGTTTCATGAGATTGTTCTGCGCAATGCTATGCTTTAGATTGATGTGCTTGCTGGCTATGAGCGACAAAGGTTTTTCCCTCCAACCAATTCTGCATCATTTTCACACCGTATTCTGTAATAATTGATTCAGGGTGAAATTGCAGGCCGTACACATCATGTTCACGGTGACGCATCCCCATGACTTCTCCTTCTTCATCTTCGACCAACATGACCAAATCTTTGCCTAGACTCTCTCGCTTGACCGCCCAGGAATGATAACGGGCAATGTTGAAGGAGCTTGGTATATCAGAAAAAAAAGGATCCGTTTTCACGACATTTCCGGGAGTTGCTACACCATGTAATACCTCCTTAAGGTTAAACAGTCCCGCACCAAAGGCTTCACCAATTGCCTGATGCCCAAGACAGATACCGAGGATGCTTTTGGTCGCGGCATATTTCTGGATCAAGGCCGGCATAATACCTGCCTCTTCCGGAATGCCCGGACCAGGTGAGAGCAGGATCTTATCATAGGCTGCCACCGCATCCAGATCGATCTGATCATTGCGGAAGACATCCATTTGTTCACCATAGCCCAGTTCCCGGATGATGTGAACCAGATTGTAGGTAAAGGAATCGTAATTGTCTAGAACCAATATTTTCATCACTTCTGTGTTGTCTGGTTAATGGTTTCAGCTAAGTCGAGGGCTTTCCGCAAAGCCGCCAGTTTGTTGTGGACTTCCTGCAACTCACTGGCTGGAACCGAGCGGGAGACGATGCCCGCGCCAGCCTGAAAGAAAAGTTGGTTGCCTTTTGACAGAAAAGATCGAATCATGATGGCCTGATTAAAGGTGCCATCAAAGCCAAGATAGCCGATGCAGCCGCCGTAGAAACCACGGTTTCGGGGCTCATATTCTTCAATCAACTGCATTGCGCGGTGCTTTGGTGCACCTGAGAGCGTTCCGGCCGGGAAGGTATCAGCCACCAGTTGAAGGGAGGAAACGGACTCATCCATTCTCGCGGTAACCTTAGACACCAAATGAATCACATGAGAGAAATACTGAATTTCTTTGTAGGTCTCTACCTCAACATTGGAGCCATTCCGACTCAGATCATTTCTGGCCAGATCAACCAACATCACATGCTCCGCATTTTCCTTGGGGTCTTCAAACAGTTCCCGGGCCAGCTTACTGTCTTCCTGATCGTTGCCCGTCCGGCGGAAAGTTCCGGCAATAGGATGAATCGTCGCCTGATTGCCCTGCACCACCAATTGGGCCTCTGGAGATGACCCCATGATTTTGAAACTGCCGTAGTCACAATAAAACAGATAGGGAGAGGGGTTGATTGAACGCAAAGCCCGGTACACATTGAATTCATCCCCTGCAAAACCCTGGCTAAAGGCTCTGGATAAAACGATCTGAAAAACATCTCCACGCTGACAGTGATCCATGCCTTTTTGCACCATGTCCAGATAATCCTGGTCCGTCATATTTGAGTCTTCAGCCCCTTCTCTTCCAAAGGTAAATCGTGGCAAAGATTGATGATCAATCAGGGACTCAATGTAATCCAGTTGGCTTTCCTGCGCACCATAGCTATGCTCAAAGAGAAATAGTTCATTGTTGAAATGGTTGAAGACCACCATATAGCGATAGGCCTGATACAATAAATCCGGCATCTCCCTTTGGTGATCCGGATAGGTATTGATCTCTACAGTTTCATAGTGGCGGACTGTATCATAGGCCTGATAGCCAAATAGTCCATTGTAGCTAAAGTCCAGATCCAGTTCCTCGGTTTGAAAGC
>JBCBZF010001061.1:0-2508 GCA_039815525.1 Bacteroidota bacterium
AGATAATTTGTCAGTTCTGGCTAACCTTTGTGGTGAAAGTTATCCTGCAAGAATGAAAGCGGCTTTTTCCCTCATCATACTTGCTCTCTTGTCATCCTCTGCCCTTTCACAGAATCCTCTCTTTGTCGGATTCGAACACCATTATCAAAAATTGGAGTCCCTGCTGGGGAACTTCGACCGGGTACATTTTCTGGACCGCCAGGAAAACAAGCAAATTGTGGTTCGCTACAATGAAGCGACGGTTACCTATCAATTCAATCGGGGGTATCTCTACAAAATCGACATGGCCCGCGAGTTTACATCCGCGCGGCAAGGCAAAGAAGCCTTTGAAGGTTGCATGCGCTTTTTTCAACGCATTGCGGCCCGACAGGTAGATTTTCGCAAAAAAAGCGGTCGAAAAAGTTGCGTAACGGCTATGCCAGACAAGCTTTATCATCTCAGCCTGGAAGAGGCGGATGAAAAGTGCAACCTGGTTCTGAGTTCACACAGCCCGATTGTTACACCATTTTTCCAACTGAGCAAACATGATTATGATCTATTGCCCAGTCAGGAAAAAAGTACTTCCTATGTGCTGCAAAGTTTTCAGCGCAATCAGGAAAAATTTCTTTAGGCATTCATTTCACACCCAACTCGTCCTCCGCTTTTTCCATGGGCGGGGGATTTTTTTATTCTACCTTTGCCGGAAATTGATCCAATATGACCGAAGCCCAGCAATCCTTCCAGCGTTTGGCCCGCATAGTCGAAGAACTCCGCGAGCAGTGCCCATGGGACCGCAAACAAACCAAGGAAAGTCTCCGCCATCTCACCATTGAAGAGACCTTTGAGCTGGCCGATGCTATTTTGAAGAATGATTACGCAGAGTTGCAAACGGAGTTGGGCGACTTACTCCTACACATATTGTTTTACACCTCTCTGGCCACGCAAAAGGGTAAGTTTACCCTCCACGACATGATCGACGCCCAAATCAACAAATTGGTGCGACGCCATCCGCACGTCTATGGTGATCTGAAAGGTGCTTCCGAAGCGGAAATCAATGCAAACTGGGAGAAGATTAAAGCAGCGGAAAAGGCACTGCTGGGTAAGCAAAACCCATCTGTCTTAGATGGTGTTCCTGACAGCATGCCATCTTTGGTCAAAGCCCAGCGCATGCAGGAAAAAGCCGCTTCTCAGGGGTTTGACTGGGAGAAAAAAGAAGATGTCTGGAAGAAGTTTGAAGAGGAATTGGCAGAATTCCAGTCTGCAGAAACTGAAGAGGAGAAGGCCGCCGAAATGGGCGACATGCTCTTTTCGCTGGTGAATTATTGTCGTTTTGAGGGCATCAATGCTGAAGATGCATTGGCACGCACCAATGTCAAATTCAAACGGCGTTTTCAGGCAGTGGAAACGACAGCAAATGAGCAGGGAAAATCATTACCAGAGATGAGTCTCCAGGAAATGGATCAATTGTGGGATGCCGCCAAGGCAGAAGAAACAGACCCTCATTAATCCAAACCAGTTTGGATTAATGAGGGGATCATATTACTTCAGTTCCTTCACCACCCGCAGGCCTGCGGTCTGACTCTTAGCAAAGTTGCCTTCACCTGTGGCATCAGCCCAGTCTTCAGCGCCAAATCCATAGCGGTCTGACTCACCCTGGCACCATTCCCGCAGGTTTCCGCCCAGGTCGTACACTTTGGCTTCGCCAAGTTTGGTTACACCAAAACTTCCCACCGCTTTTACCAGAGAGGTATTGACGGTTGTCAGTTTTTCGCGCAACATGGGCACTTCATCCAGGGTAATATCATAGCCTGCCCAGTGTTTTAGGCTATTTTCTGAACCTGCTACTGCTTTCGCCTTCTTGTGCAGGGCTTTTGCCTCTGGCTCATTTGGCAGACGATAGGTATCTCCAGTTAGCTTGCTTAGCCATTTTACGTAGCTATTTGCCTGTGCTTTGCTGAGCTGAGCTGGATGATTGGCATGGGCAGGACTAAAACGATGTTTTTTGTTGTATTCCTTGTATTGCGCATTGGTCAGTTCAAATCGCGCAATTGCGATGGAATCAGCCTTGACCGTTTGTACTTCAGGAATGCATTTGCCTTTGACTACTTCGCCAAACATACCATTGGGGTCTACTGCTGATTTATTTTTCTCCACCAAAGCCATCAAAGGACTTTTCTCTTTTACAGCGGCATTTTTAGGTTGATGCGTTTTGAATAGATATTGATCCATCCAGGCAATTTCCTCCTCCATTTTTCGCTTCTGATGGGTTAGCTTCTGCAAACCGTGTGGCTGTCCGGGAAACCACAGAAACCGAACCGGCGCTTTTCCAATCTGCTGTAAAGCACGATAGTATTCCCAGCCTTGATCTCGTGGTACCGCACGATCCTCGCTCCCGTGGAAAATGATGGTCGGTGTTCTGACCTTTTCCATTTCAAACAAAGGCGACTTGCGAATATAATTCATGTTGAAGCTATTACCTTCCGTATCATCCCAGGGAGCGCCACCAAAGTAGCTCTGATCAAAACTCAC
>JBCBZF010001318.1:0-1524 GCA_039815525.1 Bacteroidota bacterium
ATTTTTTCCTGATCCTGCTCATTGACGACGAGAATCACCATCATTTGATCATAATGATCGGTGCTGCGGAAGACCAGGTTTCGTAGAAAGCCTTCATGGGTTTTGATGTCATGGAAGCTGAAACTTTGCTCTTTGCAGAATTGGAAGACTGCGTTACGGATATCATTGACCAGCGGCTTTTGCAGCAGGCAATTTTCAACTGCGAAAACTTTGTCAAAGAAGCCTGGAATGTGATAGCCCAATACCCTCTTGTCTACTTCAACACCTGATTCTTTATCTGCTTTGGTGAGCCAAAGATTGTTGCTGAAAGTAAATTCGAGTTTATTTCGGTAGTGAAAGATCTCTGCTGATCCCAAAATTGGTTTCACCTCTCCCACTTCTACTTTTCCTATGCGATGAATGGCGTCCTCTACCTGTTGCTGTTTCATGCTCAATTGAGCTTCATAAGACATGCTCTGCCACTTGCAACCACCACATAGCGCAATGTGCTGGCAAGGAGGATCAACCCGATCCGGAGAGGCCTCCAGCAACTTATCCATTTTCCCAACCAGGGTACCTTTTCTCTTGCCGTACACATAAACTTCTGCGAGATCCCCCGGTACTGCCCTTTCCACAAAAACCACCCGATCTTCATGCCTGGCCACCCCTCGGCCGTCATTGGTCGCACCATCAATCTTCATCTTCGCCTGGAAGCGCTGGAATTTTCTTTTTCTCCCCATAATTGTTTGAATCAAAGCGCACGAAATTAGTCTGATTCGATGAGGGAATCAAGGCGTTGGATCAACCATTGTCTTTGATTGAGAGGATGAATGGATAAAAGACTCTCCCGAATCTTCTGGGCTTCAGTTTCTCGCTTTACCAGGGACAGCTTATCCGACTTTTCTGCCAGAAGGACAATTTTTCTGGCCATTCGCAAATACGCCAATTGTCCTTTCTTGTCCATTTTGGTGAGCATTTTGTTGCGGCGGGTGAAAATGGAAAAGGCATCGATATGATAAAGCGCACTGTCCCAATCCTGCTGGTCCAGGTACAGCTTGAGCAACATTTGCCGGGCGGTAATCTGGTAGGAAACGTCAGTGAATTGGACTTCCTGTAATAAACGAATGGCCTCAGATGCTTTGCCCTGAGCGGAAAGCAGGTTGGCGCGGCAGAAACTCAGAACATTGGTTTGATGTGCGGATGGGATTTTCTGCCCATAAGTTGTCAGGAATTCTTTTGCCCAGAGATGTTTTCCCAATCGGATGGCTACGTTACATACATTTTGAAAATCCGTCGGTGCGATATGCCCTTCGTCCAACAGCAAACCATTGTCCAGTAATTTTGAGAAAAGTGAAAAGCTCTCCTGCCAGAATCTGCTGTTGCCAAGTTTGAGTTGGCGAATACAATAATTCTGCGCGTATTTGTACATGGCCCGGGATTCAACTGCCAGAAACTCTCCCCAGTTTTTGTCCAGTAGCTCCATCAGTTGATCAAAATGCTCTTCCTGCTCAGGCTCCAGCAACATTTGGTAAATCTGATGATAAA
>JBCBZF010000342.1:0-6542 GCA_039815525.1 Bacteroidota bacterium
GCTGTTTATTGATCGTCTGGAAGTTTCGGAAGGCCAAAATCCGACTTACTTTATAGATGATTCCAGCTGGCAGGACTATTCATTTACACTCGAAGGTCATCCATGGTCGGATGAATATGAATACTATTTTGGCAAAGAACGCCCTTCCCGGAACACTTTGTCATGTAAAATGGGTCAATGTGATTGTTGCTGGGTTTGGGGAAGTAAATGGGATTCATTCAGTTTGTTTGCTGGAGAAACGCCCAATTAGATCAGGTTGGAATGGAAAGGCGGATTTAACTTTCAGTGTGATTTTTCCTACGACACCCTTTGTACCCAACAAGTAAGAGAGAGCTTTATCCGTACCATGATTGCCGATAAACAATGGTAGGGAGTTCTTCATAAAACCTGAACAATGCGAATTTTTTACATTTTACTCATTTACACGATGCTTGTAAGCTGTGATGCCATGCAGTTTCCTGGCAGGGAGTACGCTGGGGAGTATTCTGGTACCATGGTGCGTATGGATAATAGATTGGTCTCAGACGGTCATGGCGGACCTTCTTATTTTGAAAGCGATACCACTATTTTGGGAGAGGTCAGCTTTATCCTCGAAGGGGAGCCTTGGTCAAATGTGTACACTTACTAAATCAAAAATACCAGACTGGCCAAGCGCTATTCTGTGGATTTAACCCGAGGCGCTAGTCCTATTCATGGAGATCAATGGGGATCAACCTGGATTTTTGCCGGTGAGAGAAAAGGCGAAATGCGAATTGAATTCAAAACAGGCTACTTTCCGCAGGAATGCGATTCCCTGTCGTATGATTCGATCAGAATGGGACATGATTGTCATAGATATGTGGCAAGACAAAGGCGCGACACCATGCTTGCTTATAAGCGGTGGTGAAGGCGTATACCGAGATCCCACAACAGACCATTCTTCTAAAGAATTGACATCCTTCCGTGGGGGGATTATTGGGCGAAAAGAATAAGTTACAAGCACCGAATGGGAAACATGAATCTTCCCACAAAAATGTAAAAGGGGGCATTCCAAAGATTGCTTTGCCTTCTATATCGGTTTCAAGATCCGGAATGCCCACCTTGATGGGAAATTTTCTTGGCGATCGCCCTTTATTGCCAGTCAGAACCTATTCCCCTTCATCAGTTTGGAAGACCGACATAGTTGGGACAGTACTCCAATTGACACCGGTCTCAGGATGTACCTGCTTCTCCATCTCTTCGTCTGCATCAAAGCGTTTCTCCTTGGCAATCTGTTGAATGTTACTGGTCGCGATCTGATCTGCTTTGAAGATCTGATCAATGATCATTTTGGCTTCTTCATCCTTCCCAAACATGCTGTTTCGTTTTATGCGCAATCCGACATTGACATGAAAGTATTCAGGATACCATTTTCTTCCGACCGACTGATAGCGTAATTCCTGAACCAGATCGGGATTGCTGAGGCCATAGCCGGCAAGTAGAAGGATCGGTCGGATAATCGCTGGTATAATGATCTTGGATTTGGCATCAAGCGCAACGATGGCATCTGTTTTTGCATCCAGATAGACGGTCCCATTTTGTTTTATTTTGGCGCCATCCACCCCCGTCATTTTTACTTTTCGCTTGCTGTTAAAGTGAATGGCAATCAGTTTGTGTTCTCCATAATTGACTTCGGGACCAAATTCGAAACGGAACTTTTTGAACTGATTGGTATCCAGGCAGGCAGGTAGATTTTGCCCAATGTGCATCCCCAGAATATTGCTGGGACTACCAAAATTAGCCTGGACCACGCGATCTGCTTCATCGCGTTCAGGCGGGGCTTCTCCTTTCTTTTCAGCTTTCCGCACTTTTTTCTGAAACTTTTTCTCCTGACGCTCTTTGAGGAATTGTAATTCCTGTAGATCGTCTGAGCGGCGGTATAGCAGCAATTGATGTTGGCCTTTCTGAGCTGTATCAACGATGGAGGGATAATACGATTTGAATACTGATTCAGTTAATTCAATTGGTTGCTGGTTCTCGGTCATCATTGACCGATAATAAGCCTGTGTTTGGAAAGGGGACTCAGGATAATTGATGGGGATTTTCCGGACGGCCTGCCGCAAATAATCAGTAGGTTCCTGGGGGCGAATTACCACTGCTTCCAGTTCAAAGGCACGCTCAGCCAATCGAATTTTTATTTTACCGTCCCCTTCGGGGATGATTCTGGCCGCTTGATAATTCAGATGATTGAACAGAAGTGCCTTCTCACTGAGGCTTGCCGGAATGACCAGGCGGAAGTATCCATAGTCATTGGTGAGGGTACTGATGTTTTCCCCTTCAACACTGACCCGAACATAAGAGATCGGTTTACCACTGGCGGAGTCTTCTACGAAGCCATGCCAGCGGACTGTGTTTTGGCCAAGGCTTATTTGAGTGAGGAGTAGGAGAGAAATGAGAAGGAAGGGGTGTCGTAGCATCATGTGAAAATTGCGTTTGAGCGGTTCGGGCCATTGGCCTTTTGGCCTCAGGCTCTTGAATGCTATGACGATGATATTGAAAAAATGGATGCACAGGCTAGCGTTTCAATAAAATATGGGCAATTTTTTCTTGCCCTTCCTTGTCAATCATCTGCAAATAATAGGTACCATCAAGCAAATCTCTCAGATCAATGAGTAAATCATTGTGAATATCTACCCGTTTTACTTCTTTACCTGATAGGTTAAGAACACGCACTTGACCATTGTTGACTTCGTCAAGGTATAAAGTGCCCTGATTGGGATTGGGAAAGACGATCAATTCTTGGGCTGAAGGCGCAAAGTAAACAGAAACATTTCCAGAGGTATCGGCGCTTCCCTGGGATGATAGCTGTTTGATGCGGTACAGGTTGATGCCATGATGTGGTCGTTGATCCGTAAAGCGAAAGTCTGCCACTTGGGACTCATTATCCGCAGCAGAAACCTGGCCAATTACTTCAAATTGCTGACCATCCTGACTACGTTCTATCCGATATCCCCGGGGATCTCCTTTGGGGATCAGCCCCCAATTGATTTCCACGATCTGCTCTATCGGATTGGCTTCCACATAAACCCAGTTTACAGGAAGGCTGATAACCTGGGCCAAAAGATTAAAAGAGAAATCTTTTTGTTGCGGGTCGTTATTGGGAATGCTAATGGTCGCTTGTTTTGGTCCGATGGTAATGGGATTCAAACGAATGCTAAATGTGGTGCTGTTCTTTGCCCCAACGGAGGATGAAGGAGTTGAAACAATCGCAAACTCCGCTGTATCTTGCCCACTGATGCGAATCAAATCCGGAGTGGTCAACTGCAAATTGGTGTGGCCCACATTCCGGATCACAAAAATCTTGCAGATGGGGGTTCTGACTTTGCCAAAATCGGTACGACCAATGGATGTGGGGCTAGACTGAATAATCTGCCCGTTTCCCTCTACCTGTATGATTGGCTGTAGATCAAGGTGCCTTTCCCAGGCTCGATCATTCTTTTCCGCAGAAAGCCTGTTTTCCTTTATCGCTGCCTCCAATATCGCTTTATTGGCTTGCGGAAGCTGATCCTGCCCACTCCAGTCTATCTGGCACAGAGCGAAACATGCAAATAAGACAGCGGATAGATTGATGAGCGGAAAAAACAATCTATGTTCACGTATTTGCTTCAGCTTTAACAGGAGCTGTTTGGATTGATTGCTGGATGCTCGCACAGGCTGGGACCTTTTTATGAAATAAAATAATACGACAGTTGTATAATTTTGTCAAAAAACTCTTCCCATGCCACCCACTATGAACCGAAGGCTAACATCAAAGGAAATATTGTTGCTCATCAATGACCATTTTGGCAATGATTTCGCATAAAATCTCGGATGTACCGCCACCAATCTGTCCCAGACGGGCATCTCTGAATTGACGTGCCAACGGATATTCTTCCATATATCCGTATCCACCAAACATTTGCAGACACTCTGTCGCTACTTTGTCATGGAGTTGGGTTGTCGTCAGTTTGGCCATCGAAGCTTCTTTAACCAAATAATCGCCCTTCATAAAACGCTGATACAGACTGTACACAAAAGCTTTGTTCATTTCGATCTCAGCGGCAAGCTGTGCGATTCGATGACGAAGTACCTGAAAACGATTAATTGTGCGGCCAAATGCTTCCCGTTCTTTCATATAAGTCAGTGTCAACGCAAGAGCATGCTCAGAACTCGCCACAGCAGTAATGGCCATCATCAATCGTTCTGATACAAAGTGCTGCATAATGTAAAAGAAGCCCTGATTTTCACCTCCTAATAGGTTTCCTACTGGAACCTTGACGTCATCAAAGGCAATTTCTCCTGTATCAGAAGCGTGCCAGCCCAGCTTTTTAAGTTTGGTTGCACTGAGTCCAGGCGTATTCCGATCAATGATCAGCATCGACATACCCTTGGCTCCTTTGGACGTGTCGGTTTTCACCGCTGTAACCAAAAAGTCGCTGTTGACACCATTCGTGATGAAGGTTTTGGAGCCATTGACGAGATAATGATCTCCCTGGCGGACCGCAGTGGTCCGAATGGCCTGCACATCCGAACCACCAGATGGCTCTGTAATGGCAAGACAACCGATTTTATCGCCTTTGATTCCTGGTACCAAATACGCCTGTTTTTGAGCTTCATTACCAGCACCATTGATATGCGTAAGTGCCAGGCCTGGATGGGCTCCAATTGATGCCATAAAACCACCGGAATTCATGCGCGCCATTTCTTCTGTAAAAATGACTGCATACAATTTATCGACATTCATTCCGCCGTACGCTTCCGGAAAGCTGAGGCCGAAATAGCCCATTTCACCAAAGCGTTTGTAAATGGATCGGGGGAGTTCGCCATCTTCTTCCCATTGGTCAATATAGGGGCGAACCTCTTTCTCAAGAAAAGCACGAAAGCTTTGGCGAAAGAGGGAGTGTTCTTCTGAAAACATTGAATGCAGCATATGGAGTAGTAGGTTGAAATTGGCTGACTTCCAATTTACAGCATTCTCAGAAATATTAGGCCATGATGCCTAAACGATTCTCTAAATCCTCCAGTAAGTCCAGAATTTCACTTTGTGTTGAAAGGGTCTTGTCTTTTGCATACCAGCCATGCAATTCCATATGATGTTCTTCATACGGCTCTTTGGGCTCTGGTTTGTATTTGTATGCCATGGCCATTTTTTGCGCTTCTGCAGGACGTGGGCCCCAATCGGCCAATACTTCCAGGCTATCTGGATCCAGAACAATGGTTTTGGGGATAGAACGACCATTGTCAGTCAGAAACAAATCCATTAATGGGAGATGTTCGTCTCGCAGAATGAGTCGTAAATCAATTTGTTCGCTTGCCTCCGCCAATTTGTTGAGGACCGGAACCGTTTGCGCTGCGTCTCCACACCATCCCTCTGTCAAGGTTAGGAATAGATAGGCGTTTTTCAGTCCTTTTGCCTTTGCCGCTAACTCTTCCGTCAACTTCGTTTTTTTGTCGAGGCGATTCATGCGAGACTGATTGAGCTTGGCAATTTTGAGATAAAAATCAGACTGGTTTGGCCCAGTGGTTTTCCCTTCGGCCAGTAGATCTGTGAGCATCTGTCGATAGTCTGTATAGCTTTGGGAGGCCTCAATCCCTTGTTGAATCAGTTCTTTCATGTGGCAAAAATAATGATAGAATACAGACCGTTCTGTCTGCTGTCTTACGAAACAGATTGATCAATGATCAAAACAACTTATCCATTTCATCCTGAAAAGCCGCTTGAAAAGCATCCAAATCCTTATATCGGGATGGAAGTTCAACCAGAGTCGAGTCAGGGATCATTTCATGGTATCGCTCCGCCATTTCCCAGGGATGGAGCGGATCATTTTTGCAGCCAAAAATATGGACGGGGATCTGGATTTCGCTGAGTTGGCGCGGCTCATAAAATGCGAGACTGTTCACCAGGCATCTGAGCAATTGCGCCTTGGCGCGCGCTTCTCCGGTTTGAAACTGACGAAGTAGAGAAGCAGAAGCTGCTGGTGCGACTTTAGCGATTTTGATGAGTTCAGGATGGCGTTTGAATTGCTCTTTCCCCTCATGTGGTCCCATTGTTTCAAGTTGATCTGCTACCAAATGGAAAATGTTGAGATTTTCCGGATTGGTTTGATTGAGCCAGGCCGGACGAAGGAGAATCAGGCGTTTGAATCTTTCGGGCTCTTTCAGAACCGCTTGTAAGGCAATTGCGGCTCCCATCGAAACACCACCCATACTCCAGTTTTCGCGGCCTTTGATCTCTTCATGCAGTTCAATGATATCATCTGCGAAAGCCGGGATATTCAGCCGAGTCGGATCATGTTCCATGCTGCTACGCCCATGCCCGGGACAATCCAGGCAGACCAGGCGTACTTTTAGTGGAAAAGGAAAGAGGCTTTTAACCTGCTCGCTGCTGCCGCCTAGTCCGTGTTGGAAAATTAAATTGGGACCTTTCCCGATGTCGATAAAGTGTATGTCAGCCATTGAAGGAGAAAAATTGTTTTAGGTATTGCAGGCTTTCTGGCACATGCTGTTTGTCAAGGCCATGCATAATCAGGGGAGCCTCAAATTCC
>JBCBZF010000381.1:0-6178 GCA_039815525.1 Bacteroidota bacterium
GTCGTTCCAGCCCACAGCTGCGCACCAGGGGTTTTCACACTGCGTGCCACCATATTGGTCGCATCATTTGGATCAGATACCAAAGAAGAAGAATTGCCACCGAAATCCGTCAGGCTATAGTCAACGGTTGTGTCTTCAAATGTTACCGGCAGATCAATTTGAGAAAGTGCAGGCGCGGGAGCCATGACCAACTCAATGTCATCAAACAGCCAGGTGAAGTTAGCAGAGCCATCTCCAACAATCCCGTTATCAAAAATGAACACCATTTTTGAATACGACTGGCTGGCATCAATCGCACTGAAATCAAATTCAAAAGTTTCCCAGGCATTGGCTACCGTTGATGTATCTTCCCTTTCAAAAGCGATTGCACCATTGGTTCCATTTTCAACCTTCAGCAGCATACGTCTCCCTGCTGCAGGCGAAAAGACTTTTACTTTGAACAGTTTGTTGGTTGAAAAGTCGATTGGATTGGGGAAGGTCAGAAAACTTCCACCAAAAGTAGCGCCAGTGTTTTTGACCATTTGGCCAACATTGGCACTGGTGTTGATTCCGCTGGACTGCGGGTTGGCGATGACAGAAGCCTGTCCGCCATTGAAGTCAGTAAAAGTGTAGGAAATTGTGGCCGACTCAAAGTCCACTGGGAGATCCAGGGTTTGAGTAAGACCAACGTTTGCTGCCAGTAGCAGCAAAAAAAGCGTTAATCTCTGTGTCATGAGTAGTAGATTAAGTGAAGGAAGAGACGACTTGTATAAACCGATTCTCACATAGTAAAAGTACTATGCGAAAAATTCAACCCAAGAATTCCGACCTAAGCTCTATTACATCACACGTATATAATAGACTACATCATGGCTACATCATGAATTCGTAACTCCCTCATAGTCAATGTGATCATGTTTTCCCTCAGATTATATCGAAAAATATCCCACACATCTTTAAGCGAAAGCTTTCTTTCAATGAAGCCCTTTGCCAAAAGAGAGAAATTTATCCATTGACAACCACACTACCATATTTTTCGTATCCCCTTTTTGGAGTAGGAATGATTGAGAGAGTAACAACTAAAGATGATGTATTTTTAGGCTCTTTCCAGCTTTATCGTATCTCTCAACCTGCAACAGCATAAGACCAAAACTCCTGGAGATTGCACAAAAAACGGTTTGCTCTATTAAGCCTTTCAGTCTGCAAAAGCGCTCATTCATACAGCGGCTTACACCTTTCAGACCAGACTTTTTGACGGAGCAAGCAACTTGATGCGGGATTCCGGGATTTTTTCGATAAGTTTAACTTAAACCATTATATGTGCCTGAAATCAGTTCACATAAAACATTGACAATCATTTATGGCAAAATCAAATCCGTCCTTTAACAAAAGAGAAAAAGAAAAAAGAAGACTGAAGAAGAAGCAGGAGAAACGCGAACGCATGGAAGCACGTAAGGCTGAAAAAGCCGAAAAGGGCGGCCCTTCCTTTAATGATATGATTGCATACATTGATGAGAATGGCAATTTTACTGACACGCCACCTGATCCGAAGAAAAAGAAAGAGATCAATGCAGAAGACATTGTGATCGGCGTCCCTTCTGCTCGTCAGGAGCCGGATGAACCGATCAGAAAGGGTTGGGTGAAGTTTTTCAATGAGTCCAAAGGATTTGGCTTTCTGATTGATGAGGAGACGCAGGAGAGCATTTTTGTGCATATCAATGATCTGCGTGGTCCATTGTATGAAAATGAAAAGGTAACTTTTGAGGTGGTTCAGGGACCGAAAGGTCTGAATGCCATCAATGTAGAGTTGGCCTAATACATTGACATTACGCCTCATTTGAGGCTGATAATATATAGTAGGGGCGGATGCGATCCGCCCCTACTTTTTTCTCATATCACCATCTCTGGCACTTCACCTTCCACCACCAAACGCCCTGCGGTCGCATTCTTGATCTCATCCACCGAGACGCCCGGCGCGCGTTCAACCAGTTTGAAGCCTTCCGGCGTGATGTCGAGCACTGCCAGATTGGTCACCACTTTTTTGACGCACTGCACACCTGTAATCGGCAGCGTACATTCTGCCAAAAGCTTAGAGGCGCCTTTTTTATTGGTGTGCATCATGGCCACGATGATGTTTTCAGCTGAGGCGACCAAATCCATGGCGCCGCCCATCCCTTTGACCATACGACCGGGTATCTTCCAATTGGCGATGTCGCCATTGTCGGCCACTTCCATCGCACCGAGTACGGTGAGTTGAATATGACGGCCACGAATCATGGCAAAACTGGTGGCCGAGTCAAAGATCGACGCACCCGGCATGGTCGTCACCGTTTGTTTACCGGCATTGATCAGGTCAGCATCCTCCTCTCCTTCATAGGGAAAAGGCCCCATGCCGAGCAGTCCGTTTTCAGACTGAAACTCGACACTGATGCCATCGGGTATATAGTTTGCCACCAGCGTAGGGATGCCGATACCGAGGTTGACATACCAACCGTTCTGGAGTTCTTTGGCGATTCTTTTGGCAATGCCTTGTTTGTCAAGCATATCTAAGGCAAATGATTGTGAGTGAAAATGAAATGAAGTTTGGCTAGCGCTGGCGAACCGTTCGTTGTTCAATACGCTTTTCGTAGCGCTCCCCCTGGAAGATACGCTGCACAAATACACCAGGAGTATGGATGAAATTCGGGTCCAATTCACCTGGTTCCACCAATTCCTCCACCTCAGCAATGGTGATGGTACCAGCCATGGCCATGACGGGATTGAAGTTTCGGGCGGTGCCTTTGTACATCAGATTGCCATAGCGGTCTCCTTTCCAGGCTTTGACAATGGCAAAGTCTGCGGTCAGCGCACTTTCGAGAATGTGCGGTTTGCCATCGAATATCCTCACCTCTTTGCCTTCGGCAACCTCCGTCCCGTAACCAGCAGGTGTAAAGAAGGCGGGAATGCCTGCACCGCCAGCCCGGCAGCGTTCGGCCAGCGAACCCTGGGGAATTAAGTCCACTTCCAGTTCACCACTGAGCATCTGACGCTCAAATTCATCGTTTTCCCCTACATAAGAGGAAATCATCTTGCGGATCTGGCGCTTTTGCAACAACAATCCCAGACCAAAGTCATCTACGCCGGCATTGTTGGAAATACAAGTCAGGCCGGTGATACCTTTTTCCACCAATGCCGCAATGCAATTTTCAGGAATGCCACACAGGCCAAAGCCGCCTAACATCAGGGTCATATCGCTCTGAATGTCTTTGACTGCTTCCGCTGCATTGGCAACGCGTTTGTCCATAATTCGTCCTTGTTTAATCTGTTGTGAAGATAGGAAAAAGGGGAGAGGAGTCAGGGGAGAGGAGAAAGTTTTTATGAACCATTAAATCGCCCCTCTCACCTCGCTCCCCGCACCTTTACCTGGCTGGCAAAACCCTGGTTCGCACTTCGCCAAAGCCAACCCGCATGCCATCTTTTTCGGCATAGCCGCGCATGATCACAGTGTCATGATCATTGATGAATTTACGCTCACTACCGTCTGACATTTTCTGCGGTTTGCTACCCGCCCAGGAGATTTCCAGCATGGACCCATAAGATGTCTCATCCTTGCCGCTGATGGTTCCGGAAGCCAACATATCCCCTACCCTGACATTGCAGCCGTTGACCGTGTGGTGAGCCAGTTGTTGGAGCATGTTCCAGTACATATACTTGAAATTGGAGCGGCTGACCACGGTTTCTACTGCGCCCTCTGGCTCAATGCCTACTTCCAAATGAATATCATAGTTTTGCGCGCCTTCATATTGGAGGTAAGGCAAAACCGCAGGCTCCTGCACTGGTCCCTGCACCCCAAAGGCCGCCAAAGCTTCCAGGGGCACAATCCAGGGAGAGATAGACGAGGCGAAGTTTTTCCCGAGAAATGGCCCCAAAGGAACATACTCCCACTTTTGAATGTCGCGGGCAGACCAATCATTGAACAAAACCATTCCGAAGATATAGTCTTTGGCCTCAGTTGTAGCAATCGGATCACCCAGTGTATTTTCTTTTCCAATCACAAAAGCCATTTCCAGCTCGAAGTCCAGACGTCCACTGGCCTGGTAAATCGGTGCATCGGCATCTTTGGGCATGACCTGGCCTTTGGGACGGTGAATGGGTGTGCCACTCACAATGATGGAAGATGCCCGACCATGATAGCCGACCGGAATGTGCCGCCAATTGGGCAGAAGCGCATTGGCAGGGTCGCGAAACATCTTGCCGACATTGGTCGCATGCTCAATGCTGGAATAAAAGTCGGTATAATCCCCCACTGCAACCGGCATGTGCATCTGCGCATCCGCCATCGGTACCAACATACTTTGATCCTGATGAATGGGAGAGCCTTTTTCACATAACCAGCTTTGAATTTGAGTACGCACTGAGTTGGTACAGCTTTTTCCCAAAGCGATATATGCATTGAGGCTGGACTGCTCAAATACGCTGGCGTCTTCAACCAAAGCTTTGAGGACACCACTTGCAGCCAGTTTGCTGAGATCAAGTACGTGGTCCCCGATCGCGATTCCGGCCCGCGGCAGGGCATTGGCTGCGGTCGAAAAAATGCCAAGTGGCAGATTGTATATGCTAAAGTCTGAGTCAGCTGGAATGTCCAGCCAGGAAGTAAGGTTCGTCATGTTAGTTGTCAGTCGATGGTAAAAAATTTAGTCCAGCCTTTCATCAATGATCCAGCCAGGATTGGAAATACACACCATCATCCAATTTGAGGGCGTTTTCAGTGATTTGTAATGGTTTGAAAGTATCAATCATCACTGCCAGCTCTTCCGTTTCCTTCTGTCCGATACTGCGCTCATACGCGCCCGGATGCGGGCCATGCGGGATGCCGCCCGGATGCAATGTGATGTAGCCGGGACCAATATTGTTGCGACTCATGAAATCACCATCGACGTAATAAAGCATTTCATCTGAATCGATATTGGAGTGATTGTATGGAGCCGGAATAGACCTTGGATGATAGTCATAGAGACGCGGGCAGAATGAACAAACCACAAAAGCTTTGGTCTCAAAGGTCTGGTGCACTGGTGGTGGCTGGTGAACCCGTCCGGTAATGGGTTCAAAGTTGTGAATCGAAAATCCGTAGGGGAAATTGTAGCCATCCCAGCCGACCACATCGAAGGGATGTGAGGTGTAGACAAGCGTATGCAAATGTCCCTGTTTTTTGATTTTCATCATAAACTCACCTGTCTCATCATGCGTTTCCAGCTCTTCGGGCAATTTGTAATCCCTTTCGCAGAAAGGGGAGTGTTCCAGCATTTGGCCAAACCAGTTGCGGTAACGCTTGGGCGTATAAATGGGATGAAAAGACTCTGCGTACAGAATGCGGTTGTCCTCTGTATCAAAGTCAATCTGATAGATCATACCCCGGGGAATGAGCAGATAATCACCGTATTCAAAGCGAATATTGCCCACCAGCGTTCGCAAAGTACCCGTGCCACGATGGATAAACAGCAGTTCATCTGCATCTGCATTTTTATAAAAATAGTCCCGCAATGATTTTCGGGGAGCTGCCAAACCGATATGAATATCAGAATTGACCAGCATGGGCTCCCGACTCTCAAGGAAATCATCCTTTGCCTCCACATTGAAACCCAATAATTTACGGGCTTTCATGTTTTTCCCGACCGCTACTGTAGGGCTGAGATCTATGCTCTCCCCAATCTGGCTCACCATGGTCGGACGATGGATGTGGTAGAGCAAAGATGACATCCCATCGAAACCAATTGTGCCAAAAAGCTGTTCATAATACAAGCTTCCATCAGGCTTTTCGAAAATGGTGTGTCGCTTCGGTGGGATCTTCCCCAGTTTGTGATATACAGGCATGATAGAGGCTAGATAGTTGTTATAACAATAATAGGAGTTTTTTAGTTGTTCTCAAAGACAGCAGCTGTTTGCAGTCTTAAAGCTTTAAGTCAATAGCAGGAAAATGGTTTATCTCCATTTACTCATTCCTAAACATAAATAGATGTACAACAGAAAGATCACCATTGCCAGAGGGGACGGAATCGGTCCGGAAATCATGGGAGCCGTACTCAAAATCATGAATGCCGCCGAAGTACCGCTTGATTGGGAAGAAATTGAAATTGGCGAAAAGGTTTATTTAGGCGGCAGTACCAGTGGCATTCCTGCTGAAGCCTGGGACAGCATCCGGAGAAACAAAGTCTTTCTCAAA
>JBCBZF010000389.1:0-6143 GCA_039815525.1 Bacteroidota bacterium
ATAGGAACGAAGGGTGGAAGCAGAGTCGTTATAGGAGTTACGGCCTTGTTCTAGGTAAAAATAGTTGTATGCCTGTTCTACACCCCAATGTGCCTGAACTGCTTCAGGATCAGAAAAGAAGGTATCAGTCAGGCTGGTGATGTCAGTTGCATTGGCGAAAACCGTTCCGCCGTTCAAGTCCAGGGTTTCGATAACATTGCCATTGGCTTCCCGGTACAGGCGATAATGGACGGTATCATCATAAGCAGTAAAGTTGACCGTGTCATTGTAAACGCTCACCCCGACAGAGGGATGATTGATGTGGCGCAGGCGTGTGGCCTTGCGCAAGATTGTTCCGTCCAGTCCATCGACGAATACGAAATTTCTGGACATGGGACGGGTCGCGTAGATGTCAAATTTCCATGCCAGCCGCGGACCCTCCTGCTTGGGGCCTTCTGGCAAAATGACCAGCTCTCCGGTAGGGATTTGATACTCCCTGGCGGCTTCTGGATAGTCAGGTACGGCTTGCTGCCAAAGGTATTCCGTTGCACCAATATGATCTAGTGCAGCTTGAAAAGCAGCCTGCTCTCCAATCCGGGCTTTGACATCCGTTCTTCTCACATCCAGGAAGTTCCCGTTCATATGCGAGAGTTGGCCGTCTTTCCAATGCAGATTGTAGCGCCCTCCCTCAACTTTGATGCCTTTGTAGTACTGGTGGAAGCGCTCGTGGGTAAAACCAAGTTGATCTTGCTTGACCGTAGTAGGGCGGAGTTCATCTTCGGGTGTGAGCTCAAAATAATTTTGAAGTATTTCACCAGCAGACTGCTGCTGCTCACTTGGTGAAAGGTGAATCATTTGCGGATAGGAAAGCTGCTTGCTGCTTGCTTGATTTTGGGCAACAATGTATCCATTAAGTAAAAGGTTGAGCAGGATAAACGTGAACAGATGTGGTTTCATTTTTTGTTAGGAGGTTGGTTGAATCGAAATGGCTTGCTGTTTAAGTTGTTTGTAACGGCGCTATGTGCGCGGGCACTGACAACAAAAGCTGTGTGAGAAGTCTTCAGGCGACCATTGGTTTTCATACCCGCTTGTGCTACGCATGGTCTCATGCTCCACAAAGGGCAACATCGTATCAGCCTATTCCTTGGCAAGATCATTGTCAGGTTTCAGAATAGGAGGGGCATGCAATCAACCCTGAAATCAAAGAAAATTGCTGCTCAATAATGTTGATGTGTTCTATCTAAAAGGTAGAAATGAGAAAGTGTGCTGATAGCTCTCTTCACTTCAGCCTTCAACATAAAGAAATTTTGTTGAAGGAAACAATGCTTTTTTAAGGGGATGTTGTGCTTTTATGATCAATCGATCAATTTAAGGAGATATTCCTTCTGCTGGTCATGACTTTTTACAAAAATAAACGTCCAAAAGTCCGAACTGGTCCACCATTTGCATATTTCTTTGTTGAAATAGTTTGTGCAAAGTAGATTTGAACTATATTTTAAAGGAACAATCAGTTTTCGAAGGCTACGTTTACCTTCTTGTGAAATCAGACAACAGACAAAAGCAAAGAATTAGATGAAAACCAACCGACTTTTTTTCCCCCTTGCCTTGTTTAGCATGCTGCTGTTATTGATTGGAGATGTTGCACAGGCCCAGACCAATCCTTCAAAAGTGAAAGCGATTGGCGGCGTCAATCGCAGTGGCAGTTCTTACGAAGTTATGAAGCAGATTCCCATTGCCAAAAATCCGAAAATTACGGGTTTGGGAACGCCGACGAAGCTGTATGTGATTCAGCTGGCACGTTTTGAACGCATGGCGAATCTGCCCTCTCAATTTCCGAAAGGATCCTTCCTCTGGCAGAATCCCGATATGAAGAATGAAAAGATCCTGATGGCTGGTTTCTACAGTAGTCTGGAAGAAGCGCAGGCCGCCGCCAAAAAATGGAAAGCGCAAAAGCAGTTTAAATACGCTTTTGCCCGCAAGGAGCCATTCATCGTTCGTTACGATTGAGTTCTGCAAAATAGAATATATGAGAGGAGTACCATTTGGTGCTCCTTTTTTATGGGATAAACATCAACACCACAAATAGGTTATTGGATATGTGTCCGGGCAGACTGCCCAAAATTTCTGTAAATTTGTCCCATGCAACAACAACGCCCAATCAACGACTGGCTGCCTATCACCATGAAAGAAGTGGAAAAAAGGGGCTGGGAAGAACTGGATGTGATTCTGATTTCAGGCGACGCCTATGTGGATCATCCGGCCTTTGGCCCGGCGGTGATTGGCCGCATCATTGAGCAGGCTGGCTACAGAGTCGGCATCATTCCCCAGCCCAATTGGCAGGACGATCTAAGGGATTTTAAGAAGTTTGGTAAGCCAAGACTTTTCTTTGGGGTGACCTCCGGCTGTATGGACAGCATGGTCAACCATTATACCGCCAACAAACGCAAGCGCTCTTCGGATGCCTACACACCCGGTGGACAGGCTGGTTTTCGACCTGACTACGCCACCATGGTCTACACCCGTATTCTCAAGGATTTATATCCTGATGTACCGGTCCTGATTGGTGGCATTGAAGCGAGTTTGCGAAGGGTGACCCATTATGATTATTGGGCAGACAAACTCTTTCCTTCAATACTCGAAGACACGGGGGCAGATTTGCTGGTGTATGGCATGGGCGAACCGGCTTTGCATGAGATTTTGTACCTTTTGGACAAAGGCGTGCCGCTTTCTTCCCTCAAGACGATCAAACAAACGGCTTTTCTGGTAGACGAAGGGGAAAAAATGCCCCGCAATAAAAACTGGATAGATGTAGAAATTGCCTCTCACGATGATTGCCTGGTGGACAAAATGAAATATGCCGCCAACTTCAAGATCATCGAGCAGGAGTCCAACAAAGTACAGGCAAGACGCATCATCCAGAAGATTGGTGAAAAGACCCTGGTCATCAACCCGCCCTTTCCACCCATGAGCGAAACGGAGATTGACCGTTCCTTTGACCTTGACTACACCCGTCTTCCACATCCCAAATACAAAAAGCGCGGTGCCATCCCGGCCTACGAAATGATCAAGTTTTCGATCAATATGCACCGGGGCTGTTTTGGCGGCTGTAGCTTTTGCACCATTTCCGCCCATCAGGGTAAATTCATCGCTTCCCGTTCTCAGGAGTCAATCATGAAAGAAGTGGACAAGGTAGCGGAGATGGAAGATTTTAAAGGCTACATCAGCGACATCGGTGGCCCTTCTGCCAATATGTACCGCATGAAGGGGAAAGTGCAGGAGATTTGTGACAAATGCATCAGTCCTTCCTGCATCCATCCAGTAGTTTGCCACAACCTCGACACCTCTCATGCGCCACTGACGGAGATTTACAAAAAGGTAGCTGAGCATGAGAAGGTGAAAAAAGCCTTTGTGGGCAGTGGCATTCGTTATGATCTCCTGACCAAAAGCTACAACAAACAAGGGGATGAAGCCGACATGGACGCCTACATGGACCAGTTGGTGGGCAATCACATTTCCGGCCGTTTGAAAGTGGCACCAGAGCATACGTCCGATGATACCCTCCACGTCATGCGGAAGCCTTCATTCAAGCACTTTCACGAGTTCAAAAAGAAATACGACGCTTCAAACAAGAAGCAGGACATGGAGCAGCCATTGATTCCTTACTTCATTTCCAGCCATCCCGGTTGCAAGGAAGAGGACATGGCCAATCTCGCCTGTGAAACCAAGGACATGGGTTTCCAACTGGAGCAGGTTCAGGGTTTTACGCCCACGCCGATGACCGTTGCGACGGTGATCTATTACGCTGGGGTACATCCTTACACCCTCAAGCCCGTCTACACCGCCAAGACCCGGGAAGAAAAGCGGGATCAGCACCTCTTTTTCTTCTGGTACAAACCCGAAAATCGTCGCAAAATCAGCGATAAGCTGGGAGGCATTGGCCGGGAAGACATGGCCCGCAAACTGCTGGGCAACAAACCCAAAGCGGAACACAAAGGCAATGGTCGAAACAAGTTTCGCTATCAGAAAGCCCGTCGAAGACGGTAGGGGTAGTTATCAGAGGATTTGAGGACTAGAAACATCCCCCTCAGCCTTACCGCCCCTTCAAAAGGGGCTGACAGGGAGTTGGGTGGCTTCTTCGAAGCAAAAAACTGCGTTCCCCGGACAAGCGGAGCGCAATCCGGGATCCCTGAAAATGAAATGAGTATCCCTTCCCGTACATCCTCAGACCGAAGACTGATATATGGACCCGCAAGTTCACGATTTACCAAATGACCACCCGATTGATCGTCTCGTGTAGGAAAATACTGGCGCAGAGGAAAAGGTCCCGGACGATGTGCCTAACTTGATTGGGGAATGTGCTTCGCTTGCTGGTCCTAGACAGATCCCAAACTGAATTTGGGACAGGTTCCAGGATGCGGAAATGTCTTCATACTAACTCAAATGGAGTTTTAGACTTCTTTTTCTTTCAAGCAAAAACTACGATTCCCGGACAAGCGGCAGCGCGATCCGGGATCTCAGACTAAGATTTTCGAGCATTCTTCCGCTTTTTCTTTGACCGAAGCCATCCTGATGCTCATCACTGGTCAGTGAAATACATGAAAGAGGGCTGGAAAAAGCAGAAGAAAGAATAAAACAGTAACAAAGATGCAGAGATCCCGGATCGCGCTCCGCTTGTCCGGGAAACGTTTGGGTGTGCGAAGAAAAGCTCACCCTAGAAACTCCCCCGCTCCATCACCCACCGCTTCACTGGCTGCTCAAAGCTGAGCGATCCCGGCGTGGTTACATACTCCTTTTCCAATTGAAAACCGGCTTTTGGCAAACAAGCGTTTGGAGCCGGATTCAGGGCATAGGGCTCACTGATGATGCGGGGCAGATCAAAGGTCTCGAAGAAAACGGTCAGACTTTGTTTGACCAACTCAGTACCAAGGCCCTGACGCCTTTTGCTGCTGCGCCACATATGAAGGTGCATCCAGGCTTCAGTGCCGCGCCTGATCGGGTTGAGGTTGCAGTGGCCGGAGGCTGTGCCGTCGATTTCCCAGATCAGACAGAAGGATTCTTTCTCAGCCAGCGGCAGACGAGCCTGCAATTCGAGATAGTGGATCATCGCATCCCTTGCGGGCAGCTTCGCGAGATCGACGCCCATGCCTTCCAGGAAGGTGCTATCGGCATCCAGCCAATAGGAGACGATCAGCGGAACGTCCCGCACCTCCATTTCCCGCACCTGACACAAAACAGACATAGCCCGACTTTTCAGCCAAGCTATGTATTTCTGTTGAATGTTGATGTATTCTTTTTGCCTACTGACGGGAGAGCCACATCTTTTCTGCATCGGCTCCCAGTGAGGAGTCATAGATCAAAATGCGGTCATCGTCAATCAGATCGATGTAGACATTGCGGCGGAAGAGACGCACATCGGATACAAATTGCTCGATGGGTGTCTCAATCGCGCTGGAAGCGCGGAAATAGGCAAAGTACTCGCCTTGAGACAAAAAGAGTTTGTCAACTGGCAATGCGGTCTCCTCGCCCTGCATGACCAGCACGGAAGCAATACTGGCTTCGACATTCGTACTCAGATCCAGATCTTCGGTGTCGAATGAAGGGACCCGCCATTCCCCAAGATTAGAGATCGTAGTCGGTTCGGTGATGACTTGTCCAAAATAATTGATCTCCGTACCAGGAACAACATAGATGGAATCAATCTGCCAGGTGCCGGGAAGTACCCGTTCGACTTCGTCGAGTAAATTGATCTCTTCCCGATCACAGGAAGTCAGAGAAAGGAGACTGAAGAGAGACAAACAAAAAACGGATACTGTTGTGCGAAAAGAATACTGAAACATGTGCTTACTAGATTTGTATTGTTGTGGTGAAACAAAAGTATATCATTAACTACCGAAAGTGTATGTTTGTCTGACACGTTTGCAAAGCAAAGCTGCACACATATTCATTTCTCTATACAATCTGAGGCGAGCCACTCCGTCTTACCTCCCAAATCTGTCTTCATGCGCATCAAGTCTTTTTTGAAAATGTTTTTCTACCTCATCCTGGGCCTCATTGGGGTCATCACACTTGGGGTGATCTTATTCTTCAATCTTGCGCCTCAGATTGGTGGTACTGCGGAAGGAGAGAGACTGGCTCGGATGGAAGCCCCCTGCATCGCCACATGC
>JBCBZF010000646.1:0-4254 GCA_039815525.1 Bacteroidota bacterium
ATGGCTCACCGATCTGCAGCATGATGTTCACATGATTGGGGCCTCCTCCGGTAGCTGGCGGATGAGTTGTGCTGCTCAGAGTAATCCACTGACTGCTGAGGCGCGCTTATTCGAAGCCTATGTGGAGCAAACTTACGAAGAGATCCCCACGGCGGATGAGATTTCTGAAGTGTGTCGGGGGATTGTTGCCGCCATTCTGGGGGAAAATGGAGTCGAAGATATTTTAGCCGAAAGTCATAAAAAGCTGCATGTCATTACCAGCCGGGCCAGTCAGGACCGGCCAGTGGAAAAGATTAAGATGCAAATGGCGAGTGCCTTTTTGAGCAATTTTTTCTCCCGCAAAAAACTCGGCAATCATTTCGAACGCTACATCTTTTCCAATACTGCTAAAGTCCCCATTCGTACCCTCAAGGAGGATTTGGAGACAATATCTGTACGCATGAATGCCGCCAATATACCCAAGGCCATGCTGGCCTCCGGTGCCATTCCTACCCTGATTTCTCCAGTTACGGAAATTGATGGTGCACCAGGACAGCATTGGGATGGAGGGGTAACAGATTATCAAATTGATCTGCCCTTTGATTTGGATGATGGCTTACTGTTGTATCCGCATTTTCATGGCAAAATCATTCCCGGATGGTTGGATAAGTTTGTCCCCTGGCGAAAGGCACAGAAGATCAATCGGGATCGGCTGGTGTTTATGTATCCTTCCGAAGAATTTGTGGCTTCGCTTCCTTACAAAAGAATCGTGGACCGCAAGGATTTCAATCGATTCTTTCAGCGGGATGCGGAACGAAAAACCTATTGGCGGCAGGTATCTGATGAATGTGCCCGCATGGGGGAGGAGTTGCAAAATTTGGTCGAAAAAGGCATCGGCATGGATGAAATCGGGGGCTTGTCTGGTGTTTGACAACCAATTAAGGTTTCAATGGTTAACTAGGTCAAACACACCTTTGACAAAAGCATCATGAACCGAAGAAATTTTTTCGCCTCCGCGGGCATACTGACTGGCGCCTCAGTCCTTTCCTGGAACCGTCTGATGGCAGCGCCCTGGATGGCCGATTACAAGATGAAACTGCTGCGCAAAAACGTAGGTGTATTCATGGAGAGAGGTGGGACCATTGCGTGGCGCATTGCGGAAGATGGCCTGGTCGTGGTTGATACCCAATTCCCAGACCAGTCAAAGCATCTGATTGAGGAGATCCGCAAGCAGAGTGATCGTAAAATTGATCTCTTGATCAATACTCACCATCACGGCGATCATTCCAGTGGAAATATTGCTTTCAAGGACATGGTGGGAAAAGTGGTGGCGCATGAAAACTCCAAAGCCAATCAAGAGCGGGTAGCAGTAGAGCGTGGACGTGAAGCGGGTCAATTGTATCCTGATACGACTTTCACAGAGTCCTGGTCCGAATCAGTCGGAACTGAAAACATGCGCTTGCACTACCTCGGAGCCGGTCATACCAATGGCGACTCTTTGGTACATTTTGAGGATGCGAACATTGTCCACATGGGCGACCTGCTCTTCAATCGTCGCTATCCCTACATCGATCGCAGTTCTGGTGCTGATATCAAAAACTGGATTTCGCTTTTGAGAAAAGCGCAGGGGATGTTTGATCAAGACACCATTTTTGTCTTCGGTCATGCTTTCGATCCTGAAAAAATTACGGGTACCAAAGATGATCTGGCTGCTAAAGCCACTTTCCTCGAACAATTGCTGGATTTTGTCGGGAAAGAGATCAAAGCAGGGAAAAGCAAAGAAGAAATTGAAGCTGCGACTGAGATCCCTGGTAACACTGAATGGCAGGGTAGGGGGATCAAGCGTGGACTGACAGCGGCATATGAGGAATTAATCGAGGGATGAGAAACAAAAGATCAATGATCCCTCCTTTGAATGATCTTTTTCTCTCCACCTAAGCGAAACATCTGCCAGCTGGCATCATCATCACCTTTGCCATACATGAGCAAATGACCACCATAACCGCCGCCATCAGGATCGGTATGGACAATACATAAACGAATCTTTGATCCCTGATGCCATCCTGGCCATTGGGGATCTCTTTTTCCGAAAGTCCTGGCCAGATCAACTTTGGCTTCCAGCACATAGCCAGATGCATGAATGCGCATATCGTATTCACAATCATTGAGCGGATACTCAAGATAATTTGTATCGGGACTGCCACTGCGCCACCAGGTGGCATTGGCGGGAAAGGTAGAATCAGGTACCAAACAGAATCCATGATCACCACGCCCAAATTTCTCTGAAATGCTATCGCCCGGACTTTCAATGAAAAAGGCCACACAGTCTTTGTCGTACCAACGCCTTTCCCCCTCTCTGTGGCCGCTTACATCAATGGCATTGTCCCAGACTTCTGCACCCAGATACAGGAATGCAGTGTCCCAGGCGAGATAATAACGGGCTTGCAGATCTTCGCTCAGGCTGCTGTTTTCTCCCGGATGGAGGGTGATGCGGTTGCGGGCTGGATGGTACCAATCGGAAGCCGCAACCCGATGCATGTCCCAGAGGCCATCGTGAAAAGCATGTTCCTTCCATTCTGATACATCTCCATCAATTGTGACTGCTTGGCCTAAAAAAGGAATCGAATCATGTTGGCCAAATAATATAGTCGGAAGGAAGAAAATGAGGCAGAAAAAACGCATCCCTCAATCTACACAAAGTCCGGAAAGGGGAAAACCACCTTTCCGGAAACCATCATCAATGATGAGGTCGAACAAAATTGGCTCGTTTATTCGCCGTAGAGATAGCGCATCCCATTGGTAAAACCCGGTCCGAAAATGGTCCGGTGGGTTTCATTGGGCATTAATTCTGCTTTTAAGGCGAGTGCGGGAGATTTCTTGTCTGCCAGAATCTTTGCAAACTCCGTTTGCATCACATCGATTCTTCGCTCCAATTCACCGGAAGCCATATATACCTTCGCTTCTCCTTCGTCGACCTCCATCTTTCGTAAGTCATCAATCAGAATTGTCTCTTTGAACCAAAGGGAAGGACTGAGGATCAAATAGCGATTGAACAGCTGAGGTTGATGCAATAAGGCATACGCACCAAACAATCCACCATAGGAATGACCATAAATGGCCCGATCATTTTCCTTTACCCGATAGTTTGCCTGAACAAAAGGAAACAATTCTTCTTCCATAAAGCGCGAAAATTGTGGTGCCCCGCCGGTCGGATCTGCGACTTTTGCTCCGCCCATTTTCAAGTCTTTGTCCTCTACTGGTGTGAGATCCCGACTGCGCAGTTTGTAAAACTGTTTGTAGGTCGTGCCATAGGCAATGCCGACCACCAGTACTTTGGGGATCAACCGATCCTTGATCAGGCGCTGCACAATGTAGGAAACACCCCCGAAATTGGTTTCGGCATCAATCACATACAGAACCGGATAGGAAGCCTTACTCTCATGATAGCCTTTCGGGTATTTGATGTAGAGCTGATAGGTCTGCCCGTTTACTTGTGATTGAAGTCTTTGAACCTCGGTACCAGCCAAGCTGACGGCTTGCTGAGACGGAGTTCTTTCCTGACATTCATTCAAACTGATCATCAATTCCTGATTCATCTTCCGGAGTTGTACGAGTTCATCTGTTTGATGATGACAGCCAAATATCAAAGAAAGGGTGAGAAAAAGGACAATAACAGATCGGTGCATGATGACAAAAGCTGCTGATTAGTCTTGAGGAACTTCTGCTTCATTCTTGAGCTTACGATACTCGTCCTTGTTCAGTTCCTGAAGAAAGTAAGATGCCGGATTGAGTTTGCTACCCTGATATCTGACTTCATAGTGCAGGTGTGGGCCGGTGGACAGTCCCGAATTACCGGAGAGCGCAATCACTTCTCCCTGGCTGACTTCCTGTCCAACTTCGACCTTTGCTTTCGAAAGATTCGAATACCAGGTTTCAAATCCGTTGCCATGGTCAATGATGACATTGATACCATAGCCGCCATATTTGGATGAAGGCAAGACGGTCCCATTAGCGGTGACAAACACCTCGGTACCGATGGCAGCCCGAAAGTCCACACCAGTGTGCATGCGTTTGTCTTTGTGGACCGGGTGCGTGCGCATGCCATAGCCAGAGGTGATCTCTGTATCAGCTAAAGGCTTAATGGATGGCCAGGCGTTGCCACGGATGATTTTGGCAGAAATGTTTTCGAAAAAAGGCATGGGATCAATTTTCTTGTCTCCCTCCATGACTTCAAAGTGAAGATGCGGATAGGTACTCTTACCCGTATTCCCTACG
>JBCBZF010000749.1:0-3737 GCA_039815525.1 Bacteroidota bacterium
GCATGACTGGCACCGACCTCCCCGACATGGTGGACACTTCGTATTTACTCTACCAGGGCGAGACCGACGTCCGCGACCTCATCGATCTCGGCGGCAAGGGCGAGCTCCCGTGCGGCTTCAACGCCACCTCCATGTACGACTACCTGCAACAAACCACCAGAGCAGCGACCAATGCGCCTAGCCTTGATCCGGTAGGAACCCCTTATACCGATGTGATCACCGCATACAAAATTGGTGAATCCCGCAACGCATTTTCGTTCATCGCCGGTCGGGACAAGCAGCTTTCTATTGTAGATGGCGTTGGAACCAATGGCGGGTCAATTTCATTCATTTATCGTCAGAATGTAGACGTTTGTGGTGGTGTACAGCCAAATGACAATGGCCGCTACCGCTATTCTATCTCTACTGACGGTGGACAAAGCTGGGACGTAGGGTCAGGTGTCACCGTAGATGCTGCCAATGGCGCTCCTGCCAACCATTGTTTTGGTAAAGGAACCATCAACCCGACTTACACCCGCTTCAGTCGCTATCCAAACATGGCAATGTTTGTTGATCCCGCGATCATGAGCCCAACCACAGCTGATTTGAGCCTGGTATTCCTCGGTCCAGTACTCCTCGGTACTGCCGGATGGGATGGCCACGTTCGTGGTACCGTTTCCAATCTTCTCGCTGATCCTCCTGTCGTTGATCAGGAAGAATATGCTTTTCAATCTGGCAACCAATATCTGCCAGCTTCTTTGATTGAGCGTGTTCCAGGCGAATTCTGGTATGTTGCCAACGATGGCAACGATGCGCAAGGCGACAACATTCAAGTTAACAAAGGTGTATACAACGCAACCACCAAAGCGGTAGACTGGTCTGTGGTTACGACCATCACCCCTAATCACTTTGTGTTCGACGGTGGTACCGTTGTAGGGATTCCACACATTGCTTTCTCTCCTGATGGATCTATTGGTTGGATCGCGCACCCAGGTGACCTGGTTGGTGGAGAAGACACCACCATCTCACCAATCTTTTACGAATCAACTGACGGTGGTGCAACCTGGGGCAGTGGACAGGAATTCAATATGGGCGCTTTCCCCGAACTGGCTGATACCCTTTTGTCTGTCTTAACCGTTGATTCAATTGCGCCTGGCGTGTTTGACACTGTACCATTCCTGACCGGTAAAGCATCTATCGTCTTCCAATTCGAATTGGCCGTGGATGCCGTTGGTAATCCACACTACTTCTCTTACGTTGCTGGTGCATCCAGTCCGTTTGCTGCAGGTGGTTCCGCTTCCGGGTACTTCTTCTTCCCAGGTATTAAGTCTCTGATGTATGACTTTACCAAAGATGAGTTCGGCGACTGGAACATGTTGGAAGTTGCAGAGCAGTCTACTTATGACGCTTCATTCGGTGATTTAGCCCAAAATGACGTCATTACCAGTGGTCCTAAGCCTGAAGTAAGCCGGACGCCAGATGGAAACCATATCATCTTCTGCTGGGTTGACTCCGATACAACCAGTCCTTCCTATACACCGCAGGCTGATCCTGGAGGTGGTGCACTTGAAACCAATACTGCGCCAGAACTTTTGACGCGTTCATATGATGTCGTGAATGACCAGATGAGTCCAATCGTGAACTGGACTGCAGGAGATGCCAACTTCGGTGCCCGTGCCCTGTTGCCACGTCCTTCTTATGAGTCGTTCAAAGTAGGAGACTCAATCAAAACGCCACTGGTCTTCATGGACTTGATTCCTGGCACCTCTGTTCTGAACCCTGTATCTTACATTTACATCGGCAACATTGCTTATGATGCGATGCAGGACTTCAATGAGGAGGCGATCTTCTTCTACAATTGTAAGTCTAACCCAATTGCGGCTAATATCACTGAGGTAAAACCTGATTGTGGTGTCAGCGATGGTGAACTCTCCGTTGCACCTGCTGGTGGTATCGGTACGCTGAATATACAGTGGGGACCAAATGCAGGAAACTCTACTATGCCAAACGTGAATGGATTGGCTGCTGGTATCTACTCGGTTGTGATTACAGATGAAGTTGGATGTACTTCTGAGGAAACCTTTGTCTTAAGCAACGACAATGCACCTACTCTGGCGGTTTCCAACCAGATTGATATCACTTGTAATGGCTTCAACGATGGTACTGCTACGATCACCCCAACTGGTGGTGCTGGTAGTGAAATGTACAGCTGGACCAATGGTGAAATGGCAGCCACTGCCACCATGTTGCCTCCTGGCACCACCACAGTAACCGTTACAGACGCCAATGGCTGTCAAACATTCACAAGCGTGACCATCAATGAGCCACCCGCCTTGTCGATCACCACTTCTTTCACTGATATTGTTTGTTTTGGCGACGGAAACGGTACAGCATCTGCTCTGGCAGTAGGTGGAACCGGTAACCTGAGCTACAGCTGGAGCAACAATGAAACGACACCAAGCATCAGCAACCTGGCAGGCGGACAGTATGACGTTACCGTTACTGACGATAATAACTGTACCATCCAGGCCAGTGTAACTGTCAGTGAGCCACTTGAACTGACAACGGCTGTTACAACTACCGACAATACCAATGCAACCAATCCTAACGGAACGGCCATTGCTTCTGCCAGCGGTGGTACCAGCCCATTCACCTACAACTGGGTATACCTGGGTACACCTCCCGCTACCTTCACTGATGAATCTTTCATCTTTGGATTGGTCGGTGGTGATTATGAAGTAACCACCATTGATGCCAATGGCTGTACTTCTGTCGACACCATTACGGTCAATGGCTTTGGTCCTGGTGTTTCTATCGAGGACGAACTGACAGCAGGTATTACTCAGATGCAGATGTTCCCGAATCCAAACAATGGTTCATTCAGCCTGAACCTGCAGTTGGACCGGGTTGAAGATGTAAAAATCGAAGTAATCGGCATCAACGGCCAGACCATTGCCAGCCAGGAGCTGAACAATGTCGTGAATGTTGAGCAGCGCTTCGAGCTGAACAATGTAGCCAGCGGTCTGTATCTGGTACGGGTTACCACCACACGTGGTGCCGCTACTCAGAAACTGATGGTTCGATAGTCAGCGATCAAACATACGCAAAAGGGCGAGCCGCTTGGCTCGCCCTTTTGCATTTTGTTCCTCACTCGTTTTATCACTCCATTAACCAAACGGACTTTTCGGAATGGCATCAATGAGTTTCTGTGTGTAGGCAGTTTGCGGATTTTCGTACAAGCTTTCTGCATCAGCCAGCTCAACAATTTTTCCTTCCTGCATTACCATGATTCGATCACTCATGAATTTGACCACACTCAAATCATGCGAGATAAAAATATAGGTGAGCTTAAAATCATCCTGTAAGTCTTTCAGGAGATTCAAAACCTGTGCTTGTACTGACACGTCCAAAGCTGAAACCGATTCATCACAAATGATAAATTTTGGCTCGACCGCCAATGCCCGGGCGATGCAGACTCTTTGACGCTGCCCTCCAGAGAATTCATGAGGATATCGAGCCAATGCTTCCTCTGGCAAACCAACTTTTCCCAATAAGGAAGCGGCTTTTTCCTTACGGTCCGCAGCTTTTTCCAGTATACCATGCACCTGCATGGGTTCCATAATTGCTTGCCCCACCGTCAGTCTTGGGTTCAGTGAACTGTATGGGTCCTGAAAAATGATCTGTAAATCTTTTCGAACCATACGCATATCAGCCTGTGAGAGGGTGCACAAGTTTTTGCCCTGAAACCATACTTCACC
>JBCBZF010001032.1:0-2601 GCA_039815525.1 Bacteroidota bacterium
AACAATGATAGGCACGGGGTACAGTTTCTACTATACGGTACTGGTATATACGTACAGTACATTACCGTAATATAATCCCAGGAAGTATTGGTGGTGTCGTACACAAAAGGAAATTGGTAAATCCCATTTTCATCTGAATAAACCAACAAATTGAAAGTGGGTGTTATCCCTGGAATATTGCGTTGAAAGAATATGGGATAATGTGGCAGTGGCTGGTTCTGGCTGTCATATACGACGCCAGTCATCACAAAAGGGGCCGTCTGCGCCTGGAGCAGATCAGCGGTAAAGCCATACACTAACAGCAGGAGGAAAATCTTTTTCATAAGACTTGCTTAAGAATGATTGTACCTTCTAATCGATTTTCCTGGATGCATTATAGTCAATCGTTTCCAATATTGCCCTTGGTATCTACCAATGGGTTTCGCATACCTTGATCATTTCATGAGATGAAAACATTTCCTTATTTACTTCTCCTGGTACTGGGATCGATTTCCTGCCAACCCATTGATATGGGTGAAGAGCGGCAGCAATTGCCGGGGAAGCTCCTACGGTCCATCGAGCAGGATGGAGAAGCATTTTCCACCTATACCTACTTCCCCGACGGTCGCCTCCAATCCTACACCATCAACACCACTACCTTTGCGTATCGTTATGCTGGGGACAGTATGCAGCTTGAAACCATGAATCAGGACGGAAGCCTCAGACTGACGGAGAAATATTATCCCTCAAGTAATAATGTGGTGAGAAAGGATCAATACAATGCCCAGGGAGACTTACGGGAATACTGGCATTATTTCTTCAATGATTTCGAATGTTTTTTCGTCGGGATTGGGAAGTACAGACCCAATGGCGAATTGTACGAAGCCATCGTGATTGAGCGAGACCTAAATGATTGTAGTTATACTGCAACAACAAAGGATTCGAATGGTGAGACCCAAAACAGTGAGGCGATCACAAGAGGCGATGGCAATGATCCACTTCAGGTGGTCTTATTAGATTTTTTAGGATTCGATCAGGTTCTGCTTAATGGGTCTTATACATTCAGTGATGCTGCGGGAGAAATAGACGAATCCCGTTCTTATACTGCCGAATTCACCTTCAACACTGACAATTATCCGGTCTGGGAAAGGCGTACATTTTTGAATGGGGAGGTCCAGATTCTTAACTACTACTACTAGGGATAAAAGGAACAGCTCTGCATTTTGGCCCCTTTACGTTCTTCTTTCAGACGACCGTTTTCACAGACATGAACGCAAAGAGGTAAAAGCAATCCGATTCGGAGCACCTTTGATTGGCCATATTCTGCCCTTTCTTAGAGCATCCTCCACACCAGATCAGGACTGGGCCTTGCACCTTCATCAATCCAAAGTCAGGCCTGATCAAACCAAAGCCTTCCATTATCAATCGGATATTTCCAGTCCGGAAATAGCGATCCAACTTTGCAGCTACTACACATACTGTTCGTTGTCTAACTCAATTTTTGTTCAGTTAACATGAAACAGTTTACTGCCTTTCTCATTCTTTACCTGGGGCTGTTTTTCCTTGCTTCTGCCCAACAAACAGCTTCACCTCTTCCCAGCTCTCGTCCTCAAGGAAGCTTCCAATTGGACATCCCAACTTCCATCACCCATTCTGCACCTCGTCTGGGAAACACCCAAAAGCTTGATCCTGTTCTTGCAGGATTGGCCAGAGAAGCGACCAATAAGCAAGCCATTGTCTGGCCTGCCAATATCCGGGCAGATTACTGTCTGAAACAAAACGACATCATGGTTCAGGTTCTGCTGGATGCCCAGGCTGATCTCCCAGCAACAGAAGCTACCCTACAGCAAATCGGCTTCCTGCAAACCGCCGCTTTCCGCAATCGCCGCAGCGGTTGGATTTCACCGCTTGGGCTGTCCGATTTGCAGCACATTGATGCAGTTATCGGTGTACGTGCCGTCCCCAAAATCAGCTCTCAGGCTGGCTTGATTGCCAATGGTGCTGACTTTGGCATGTTTAGCCAGCGCGTTCGGGAAGGAACCCGGCTGGTAGACGGCAGCGGTATTCGGATCGGTATCATCTCGACCAGCTACAATGTACTTGGTGGGGAAGCTCAATCCATTCTGAATGGGGAATTACCAGGTCCTGGAAATCCAGATGGTTTTTTGACCCCGGTTCAGGTTTTGATTGAAGGGGACACCAATTTCATCAATGCCAATAGCCTGGATGAAGGGCGCGCCATGGCGGAGGTGATTCATGATGTTGCACCAGGTGCTGAGTTATTTTTTGTCGGTGCTACCAGCAATGATGATGTTGTTTTTGCAGATGGGGTACAAGTCCTGGTGGACTCAGGCTGTCAGATCATTGTCGATGACATCAGTCTTTCGGATGCCATTCATCCGGTCTATCAGGATGATTTTTGGGCCCAACGGATCGATGACGTGGTCACCAACGATGATGTCCTGTACTTCACCTCCGCTGGTAATGATGGCGATGGCAATGTGACCGGACTTCGTCAATACTACCAGCGAAGCTTTTCACCGCTCAATGTAAATTTTGGCAATACCCCAACCGTTCTCCATGATTTATCAGATGACCCAGTCAATCCAGATCCCTTCCTTC
>JBCBZF010000765.1:0-3652 GCA_039815525.1 Bacteroidota bacterium
ACCGCAAAATCCTATATTGTGCCCGGTTTGGGCGATGCCGGTGATTTGGCCTTTGGCCCCAAAGACACTTGAGCATCTTCTGAACCAGAAAAAAACACCACCCAAACGTCTTTCATTGTCTTCTGACAAGCTTTAGGGCATATTTGCCCCACTAAAACGTCGATTGTTACGATGCTTCTGGCCGCTACCGTACTGAAAAGTCTGCTGACCTACATATCCGTAGCGCTGCTTTCTGCTGTTAAGTTTTTCTGGGCACTCATCTCGGCCCTTATTCTGGACTTCAACTTCGCGGAGTTAATGATTTTTGGCGCCGGAGGCGCCATCGTGGGTTGTTGGGTGTTCGCATATTTTGGGACAGAGATCAGCAAATGGATCCGCAAACGCTTTCCACGCCGCAAGCCAATGTCCTTCAAGCGTCGTCGCCGCATTGTCAAACTCTGGAAGGCGTACGGTTTGCTGGGAGTCGCGGTATTGGTTCCTGTTATTTCGACCATGATCGGCGTGGGGATTGCCGTTTCTTTTCAGGAAAAACCCCGACGAATCATGGTGTATATGTCGATCAGTGTGATCGTTTATACAATTCTGGTCGCTGTATTTCGGGATGCTGTCCTTCAGATGTTTGGATAAAAAAAGCCTGTCAGGTTTCAGTCCCCAACAGGCCAGTCATGTCTTAATCAGAAGTCTCTTATTCCTCCTCCCATTTCATGCTGCGTTCGACTGCTTTTTGCCATTTCGCATAAAGCTGCTGTCTTTTTTCAGCCGCCATTTCAGGGGAAAAAGTCGCATCCTTGCGCCAGCTTGTTTCGAGTTCGGCCATGTTCCAGTATCCAACTGATAGTCCAGCCAGATAGGCTGCTCCCAATGCCGTGGTTTCGATCACTGCCGGACGTTCTACGGTGGTACCGAGCATATCGGCCTGAAACTGCATCAACACATTGTTGGCAGAAGCCCCTCCATCTACCCGCAGCGTTTCGATGGGCCGTTCTGCATCTTTTTGCATGGCATCCAATACGTCGCGGCTTTGGTATGCGAGAGACTCAAGGGTTGCGCGAATGATGTGTCCCCTGCGTGTGCCGCGTGTCAATCCGAAAATGGCGCCACGCGCATACATATCCCAATATGGTGCCCCCAGCCCTGCAAAGGCTGGCACCACATATACACCTTCATTGTCTTCATATTTCATGGCGAAATACTCTGAATCTGGTGCATCATCCAGGATCTTCAGGCCATCTCGTAACCACTGAATCGCTGCCCCGGCAATGAAAATACTGCCTTCCAGTGCATAATTGACTTTACCGTCAAGTCCCCAGGCGAGACTGGTGAGAAGACCTGAACGGGAGAAAACGGGTTTCTCGCCGGTATTCATAAGGAGAAAGCAACCCGTTCCATACGTATTTTTGCTCATCCCCGGACTGAAACACCCCTGCCCAAACAGTGCTGCCTGCTGGTCTCCCGCTACGCCACGGATCGGAATTTCTCCGCCAAATAAATCTGCGGTCGTTGTCCCAAAATCGCCGCTTGATGGGCGTACCTCAGGCAGGATGTGTGCCGGTACGTTGAGTTCATGTAGCATACGCTGGTCCCATTTGAGATCGCGGATGTTGTACATCAGGGTGCGGGAGGCATTGGAATAGTCTGTGGCATGCACAGCCCCTCCTGTCAAATTCCAAATCAACCAACTGTCTACGGTACCAAACAGTAAGTTGTCGGTTTTGACATCCGGTTTCTCTACCGCCAGATAATCAAGAATCCATTTAACTTTGGTCCCGGAAAAGTAGGCGTCAATCACCAGTCCCGTATTCTCCCGGACATGGCCTTCCAACCCCCTTTCCTTCAATTCATCGCAGAAAGCGGCTGTACGTCTGTCCTGCCAGACGATCGCATTGAATACCGGCTGGCCGCTTACCTTGTCCCAGACAATGGTGGTTTCCCGCTGATTGGTGATACCGATGGCAGCAATTTGGTCTGCACTGACATTGTGCTCGGCCATTACATTGCGGGCGACAGCGATCTGACTGCTCAGAATCTCCATTGGATCGTGCTCTACCCAACCTGCTTTGGGGAAAATTTGGGTAAACTCCTGCTGAGAGGTGCCAATGATGTGTGAGTCGTGATCGAAAAGAATCGCCCTGGAACTGGTGGTCCCCTGGTCAAGGGAAAGGATATACTGCTGTTTCATACAAGTTTTCGTAGCCTGTTAATTTGGAGTCTGAGTAGATAGTCAATTTGGTAAGAATCTCTGAGAAATAACAAAAAACCTATGCTACTGTATGCTATTTGTGCTTTTGACGTATTGAGACACCTGAAAAGAGGGGATGATCTGCCAACGAAGGGATACTCTCTGCCAAAGCTTTTGTCCAAAAGGGGAGAATTGCGGACTTTTGTTCAGAGATCTTCATTTTCTTGTCACTAAACCTCGATTTGGGATGTTCGATCGAATCCTCATTTTTTTGATTTGCCTTTGCATGAGCCTGCCTGCCGCTTTTGGACAGGAATCCAACCTTTGGGATCTGCGTCGTTGTTTGGACTATGCTGCTCAGAACAATCTGCAGCTTAAGCGCAATGTCCTCAACCTGCGGAGCAGCGAAATTGATCTGGCGCAGGCGCGTGAAGGCCAACTACCTAGTCTCAATGGATCAGCCGGTTTTACCGAAAACCTTGGTTTCTCGATTGATCCGGTAACCAACCAGTTTGCAACCAATGGTACGGAGTCTGCCAACCTTGGCATCACTGCCAATGTCCCAATTTATCAGGGAGGCCGTCTCAGAAGGCAGGTACTTTATTACTATCAGTGCTGGTTACTTTGGCGGTGATTCCTCTAACCCCGAACCCCAAACCCCAAACCCCAACCCCCAAACCCCAAACCCCAAATTTTATTTTGATGTATTAATTTCTGTAATTCGAGTGATAATCTATGAGCATATTCAAAATCAATTATAAAAAAGATTATAAAATGAACAATGTCAACTTTAAAAAACAAAATTTTAGAATTCAAGTGAGAAAATCCAAAACTAAAAAGTCAAAATCATTTAACACTGACTATAATTCCTCAAACAAGCGATTGTTGATATTAAAATATAAATTGACTCCTTTTTGCAAGCATGTGGGACTCTCGCCGGAGTGCTTTTACCTGACTCTGGCCATATTCGACCGACTCACTTCGGAATTTGCATTTAACAATCAAGACCTGGAAGAGTTGTGCTTTGTCATTCTGAGCTTGGTTGTAAAATTGAAAGAATCAAGAAAAATTTCGCAAGTTGTTGACTCGCTAATCGATTCAATTATTCAATCAAAAGCCAAAATGGCCAATTTTGAAAAAATGATTTTGCAAGCGTTAAACTTCGACATGAATGTGGTTACTTCCTTCGATTTGCTTCAGTCGCTGCTTCAAATCGAAGACAGCTCTGGCCAAGTGGCTGTGTCGGACTTGGCTCTTTTCAAGAAAACTGCATTTAAATTGTTGCATTACTCGTCGTTTGACTATTCTACAAACCAATTCGAGTCTGTTCCAATTGTTTTGGGAATTTTAATGACAGTCAGAAAAATGTTCAATTGCAGTGTTATTTTTCCGATATTTTTTAAAAAATCAACAGGATTTGCTGAAGGGAATTTGAATTGTTGTTTTAGATTCATGTCTGAAATGTTACAAAAA
>JBCBZF010001271.1:0-1758 GCA_039815525.1 Bacteroidota bacterium
AACCAACCTGGATGAGTTCCCACAATTCATCAATGTTTTTCTGGGACATATGTCAGTGGTTGGTCCAAGGCCTCATCCACCCAAACTGAACGATCAATACATTCCATTGATCAAGAAGTACCCATTCCGCTACTTTATCACCCCTGGCATCACCGGCCATGCCCAGGTAAATGGCTATCGGGGAGAAACCTCCGACCCTGAAGAAATGGTCAAGCGGGTTGAATATGACTCCTGGTACATCCAAAACTGGTCTTTTTGGCTGGACATCAAGATCATTTTCCAGACAGTTTTCAAGATGGGAACCGGGGACGAAAATGCCTATTAACGCACAAGCATTGTAGACATCCAAAAGCTAATCATTTGAAAAAAATACCTTTTTTTCACTCGCTCATTTCGACCGGACCTTTTGATCAGTTTATTCAGCAAATTATCCGCTTTGGCCAGCAGCGCCAATCGGCCTATACCTGCTGCGTAAATGTGCACATGGTCGTAGAGTCGAAAAAAGATCAGACTCTGCGGGACGCTGTCAACCAGGCTGACCTGGCGACACCAGATGGGATGCCGCTGTGTAAAGTGATGCAGTTCAAACAAGGTATCCAGCAGGACCGGGTCGCCGGTATGGATATGTTTCCGATCCTGCTGGATGAAGCAGCCCAAAAGGGTGTTGGGGTTTTCTTTTACGGAGACACTCCAAAAACGCTGGCCAAGCTGACGGCAAAAGTCAGGGAGGAGTTTCCGGATATTCGCATTGCCGGGTCTTATTCGCCTCCATTCAGAAACCTAAGCCAGGAGGAAGAAACGGACATCATCGAGATCATCAATCAAAGTGGGACCGGCTTGCTATTTGTGGCGCTCGGTTGTCCCAAACAGGAAAAATGGATGGCACGCCATAAAGGACTGATTCGTGCTTCCATGATTGGTGTAGGGAATGCTTTCAGAACCTATCTGGGTATGGAAAAGCGTGCGCCAGTCTGGATGCAGAAAATGGCCCTGGAATGGCTGTATCGTTTTGCCCAAAACCCCGGACGCCTCTGGAAAAGATATGTTTTCACAAACGCAGCCTTTCTGATGCTACTGCTGCGCAATTCTTCTCATGTTCAACCTCAATCATTTAGCGCAGAATGAAAAAAACCGCGTTTATCACCGGTATTACCGGTCAGGATGGCTCATTTCTGGCCGAACTGCTCATTGAAAAAGGATACATGGTCCACGGGATCATCCGACGGTCCAGCACCTTCAATACAGGACGGATTGATCATTTGTTTGGCCATCCGCAATTGGCCCTCCATCATGGCGATCTCTCCGACAGCGCCAATCTCAACAAATTGCTGCGGAATATTCAACCAGATGAAATCTATAATCTTGGGGCCCAGTCTCATGTAAAGGTTTCCTTTGAAGTGCCGGAATACACCGCCCAGGTTGATGCTGTCGGGACTTTACGCCTCCTGGACGCCATGATCAATCAATGTCCTCAAGCTCGATTCTATCAGGCTTCTACCTCAGAACTCTACGGATTGGTTCAGGAAATTCCGCAAAAGGAAACCACACCATTCTATCCACGGAGTCCTTATGGCGTGGCCAAGCTGTATGGTTTCTGGATCACAAAAAACTTCCGGGAGTCTTATGACCTGTATGCCTGTAACGGCATTTTGTTTAATCATGAGTCCGAACGTCGTGGCAAAACCTTTGTCACCCGCAAAATCACCTCCATCCTTTCCCAAATAGCCGTTGGTACCGCTGATGTGCTGCGTCTGGGCA
>JBCBZF010000613.1:0-4476 GCA_039815525.1 Bacteroidota bacterium
ACCAGGTGATGATCATGATGTTGAGGATCACCGCAAAAAAAATCATGGCACCGAAGGTGGCAAATCGTTGGGTCAGAAGGAGGATACCAGCGATTAACTGAGAGAGACCCAAAAACTTCCAGTAGAAGCCTGTCTGATACATGGCTTCAAAAAAATAGCCTACCGATGTGGAAGTTGGTAAAGTGGTAAATCTTTCTCCCTTTACTTTCACCAGTGAGGCAAAAATGAATCCCCCGCCTATTAGAAAGCGGACAAAGAGGGTAAAGTACTGGAACCAGGAAATACGACGGATACGGAGGATAAGGCCTAACATCAGATCATGTTTAACAAAAAGATCCTGATTCAGCTGCTTTGATTCAAATGAAATCTGCAAAATGGAGACTGGAATAGACAAAACCAGACTTTGTTGAACAAAATGTGAAAGCTGGCAGGATGGGATTTTTGATAAAAAATACTATTTCCTTTATATGAAAGACACCCTCTGCTCCCTCTTTTCTCTTCTCTTGTTTTGCCACTACACCCAGAGCCCGGCCGCTGATTATACCTTTGTACATTTGGGTGAATCAGAAGGTCTCGCCAACAGCAATCCCCAATCTGTCATCCAGGATCAGTCTGGGGATGTCTGGATCGGAACCCAGGATGGTCTGTTTCGATATGATGGCCACCGGATGCAGGCCTACTACAATGATCCGGCCGATAGCAACTCGATCTCTGGCAATGACATTCGGAAGCTCTTCATTGATAGCCGCCAGCAGATATGGATTGGGACAGGATTGAATGGTCTCAATCGGTATGACCCGGTCAACGATCGCTTTATCCGCTATGCCTATTTTCCAGATGATCCGACCCGGCGGATGGAGGCTTCCATTAGAGACATTGTCGAAGATCGGTTCAAAAGACTTTGGATTGCCAGCTTCCGGGGCCTGTTTTCCCTGGATCTCCAAACCCAACGGCTGCAACATCATGCACTTCCACCAGCGATCCGCGCACCTGAAAGACTTTGCCAACAAATGGCCAAACAGGTTTTTTGGGGGGAGGAAGACCTCATGGCAGCCATGAAAATCTGTGCCGATAAGGATACTGGTGCGCCATCGTTTCTCTTTCGTGCAAATCGTCGCCGTCCCCGGGAAATGTCGCTTTATTCTAAGCTAACGGCAATCAGCCTTGACGCACATGACCGATTGTGGGTTGGCTTTTTTGGTGGTGGACTCGCTTGTCTGGATTTGTGTGATGGGAAAACCCGCATTGTCAGACGAAATCAAATCCAGCCCCATTCGGGCCAGTTGCCAAGTATCACCGGCTTAATCGCACAGCCTGATGGACTGTGGTTATCTAGTGAAGGAGGAGGGCTGGAACAATTTACATTTGATACAAATCACTTTGAGACCATTGACCAGGGGCCTGATAGTCGGTTTGTTCATGTACTGTATGAAGGTCTGGACGGCGAAATCTGGAGTGGCACGATCAATGGCTTGTTTCGTTATCAGCCGATTGATGGAAAGATCGAGCATATACGCCACCATCCAGAGCAACCAGATGGCTTGCTATCTGACGGGATTATGTGTGTATTTCAAGATGTGGCACATAATTTATGGGTTGGAACGGGCTATTCAGGGATCAGTATCGGGCACCCGCGGAAAGCCTTTCAGACCTATACGAAAAAAAGATTTGGCCAATGGAAACTGCCTGGGAAAAGTGTACTGTCCAGTTGTCGTGATCGGCATGGCAATCTCTGGGTTGGATTTTATGGCGCGGGCCTGGCGATGCAGTCCGGAAAAACCAAAGCATGGACCCTTTGGAAAAATTATCCTGAACAGGCTGAGGTGTTTGGAGATGGATCTGTCAATGAACTGTATCCTGATCCCGACGGAAATATCTGGATTGGCTCTTCAGGAGGCGGATTGGTTCGCTATGATCAAGCTCAGAAAGCGTTTCAACAGGTATTGCCAGATCCGGATATTCCTGCTTCCAGTTCAGTAAAAGATATACGGTCGATCATTCAAGCCAAAGATGGTGGACTCTGGCTGGCCATTCACGGCTTTGGGTTAGCCTGGTTTCATCCTGCGAAAAAGTTATTCCGAACCTATAGCCCCGAAAACAGCCACCTAACCAATACGTGGATCAGTGATCTTGCGTTAGATGGTCGCAACAATCTTTGGTTGGGATCTTCTGGTGGTTTATTGCGTTTTGACCTCAATCAACAGCGCATGGAGGAATACTACCCATTGGATGGACGGGAAAATATGTTTTGTCATCCCGTCATTCGGGATTTATTTGTTGATCAAAAAGGAGATCTCTGGATTGGGACCAAAGGTGGTTTGTCTGTGTATCAACCAGAAAGCAATGATTTTCGTTGTTATGGACCGGAGCATGGCTTGCCCAATACCGTCATTACCACCATCCTTGAAGATCAGAGCGGCGCCTTATGGCTGGGAACAGGCAAAGGCTTGTTCCAATGGCGAATCGGTGAACAGTCGGCCAAACATTATGATGCGACAGATGGCCTACCCGGTAATGCTTTTACTGCTAACTCTGCATGTCAGGCTCCCTCAGGAGAGTTGATTTTTGGAGCGGTGAATGGGCTCGTATCATTTTTTCCGCATCACATCAAAGACAATCCTTACAGTCCCATTCTGCGGGTAGAAAAGCTGGAAGTAAACGGGCAAAAATGGGATCAGAAAAACAAACCACTGGAACTGAGTGATGTTTGTAATCTGAAAATAAGCCTCAATGCGATCAATCATATCTATCCTGAGAAAGTCCGGTATCGGTATCGACTTTTTCCTTATCAGAGGCAATGGGAAGGTCCAACCGCCCAAAGCTTGATTCGTTATGATTCCCTGCCATCCGGAAAGTATCGCTTGGACGTAATGGCAGCCAATCACGATGGCGTCTGGACAGAGTCCAGCCTTTCGGTTCCCATTTTGGTTTATTCCGAGGACTTTGGGCGCAATATCGCCTTAGCCGTGATGCTTGCAAGCCTGTTATTCTTATTGGTTTTTGTCTGGTGGCTGGGGAAAAAGTCCGCCCGGAAACCATTGCATAAGGTGATCCTTCAAACGTTTCAGGAACGATGGATGAGTATGGAAGGCAGCCCCGAACCGAGCTTTTTACAAGATTTGACCCATCTGATTGTGCAAAATATTGAGCTGCCTGAGTTGAATGCCGCGTTTCTGGCACGGGAGCTTGGGGTGAGCCGCACAAATTTATATGCCCGGCTTAAAAAGGAAGCTGACATGTCAGTTCATGAATTAATCAAGCAGGTTCGTTTAGAAGAAGCGGCGCGTTTGTTGTGCAGGAACCCCACGGGGATTTCGGGGGTTGCTTTCCAGGTTGGGTTCAAAAATCATTCGCACTTTTCTAAATGCTTTCACGAAAAATATAAAATGAGTCCCAGAGAGTATCAGACCAGAAACCGACAATATTGAGGATTAACCTAAGCGTTCAAAAAGCTGTTCTCTGCGTCCGGGAAAGACGGGGAAAGGCATTAGAACCAGGAGAACAATCTGTTGCATCGTGATTAAATACCTTCTGAAAAGTGCATAGACACCATTCAAAGGACTTTAATCTCATTTCTTATGTGGACAGACTACAAGCGAAGCTTTGCCTTTATTTTCAGCATTGTGTTTCTATGGCCTTTGCTACAAGCTGGGCCGGGACAGACAACTGAATTCATTAAAATCGATCAATTTGGTTACTTCTGTGGTGCGACCAAGGTCGCTATCATTGCGAATCCCCAGGTGGGATTCAACAGCGGCGATTCATTCAACCCTGGAACTGGGAACAATCAATATCAGGTCCGGCGTTGGAACGACGACGTGGTGGTGTATTCCGGTACCCTGAGCCAGTGGAACGGGGGGGCAACCCATGATCAATCCGGAGACCGGGGCTGGTGGTTTGACTTTTCATCGGTCAGTACACCTGGCTCGTATTACATCTATGACAATGCCCGAAATGTCGGCTCACACCGTTTTGAAATTGGTGATGATGTCTACAATGATGTATTGACGCAAGCGATTCGGATGTTTTTTTATCAGCGGATCAATTTTGCCAAAAATACCCCCTACGTAGACGCCAAATGGACCGATGGCGCTTCCTATGAAGGAAGCAATCAAGACCGCTTTGCCCGCAATTACCTCACGCCCAATAATGCTGGCTCAGCCCGGGATTTGCATGGGGGATGGATGGATGCCGGGGACCCGAATAAATACACCACCTTTACGTTTGAGCCTCTGACTGATATGCTGGAAGCCTACCGCATGAATCCCGGTGTGTTCACAGATAATATCAATATCCCAGAATCTGGTAATGGGATTCCTGATTTACTGGATGAAGTCAAATTTGAATTGGATTGGCTGACCTCCTGGCCCCGTTTAACGTCCTCCGGGAGATTAACGCGGAAAAGCTGGTTGCCAGTATCCCATTGCGACTATGGTTCTCTCCTGCATATCGAAGTAAAACAGACCCCTGGGATAG
>JBCBZF010001298.1:0-1624 GCA_039815525.1 Bacteroidota bacterium
GAGAAGCGGTTATGCCAGCATTGACCGGGCATCAGGAGGCCATTACTTCAGCCTGTCTTTCGCCTGATGAAAAACTAATTGCATCAGCTTCAAAGGACAATACCATCATTTTGTGGAATTGGCAAAAAGGGAAAATCGTCCAACGTTTATCTGGTCATACCCACGATGTGAATGCAGTTTCATTTTCTAGTTCTGGTAAGTATCTGGTTTCCGCCTCCACCGATAGCACCATTAAGGTTTGGGATCTTGACAAAGGAGAAGAATACCGGACTTTTTCAAGCAAGACCAATTTCCTGACTGCTGCGTTTTCACAGAATCAAAAACAAATCATTTCCAGTTCAAGAGACAGCTTATTCGTTTGGGATATCGAAAGCGGAAACATGGCGGTGGACTTCCCAATCTTTTCACACAATGCGACTGAAGTTACCTTCTCAAACAATGATGCCTATTTGCTAGGCGTTTCTCCGGAAGCTGGCATCACCATTTGGGACAGAGAAAGCAGGAAAGAAATTAAGACCTACTTTAGTCAGGTTGCATCGCCTACCTGTATGAATTTCTCTTCAGATGGTGCATATATGCTGGCTGGAGGAAACAACCACCAAATGGTGCTCTGGCAAAATGTTACCAATCTTTCGGATCTACCATTAATCAATCAGATTACAAGCTTTCTGCCTCCTGAGGAGCGGCGAAGGTATCAGATCAGACCTTATGACTGGACAAATTTATTTTCGCAACCATAGCGAAGAACGCTATCAGGCATCTGATTACCAGACGTTTACCCGATTGAAAAGGTCCCAATTACGGGCCCGGCCCGATCGGGCTTCAGACCTGCTTGAGTCATCAATGTGACATGCATCACTTAGATTTAGCGTAAATCTCCCCATCTTCATAGCATGATCTTCAATCTCTTTCAACGCAACAATCCGCTCAAGGAAATCATCGCTCAGGGCAATTTTCACATAATCGATGTTCGTGAGGCCAGCGAATTTGCAGGTAGTCGCTTATCAGGTGCCATCAATATGCCTCTATCGCGCTTCAATGAATTTATCCCGGACATTCAGAAAATGAATGGTCCTATCATTCTCCATTGTCAAAGCGGTATGCGAAGTGGGCAGGCTACCAAACGGTTGAAGGCCAAGGGCATAACAGAGGTGTACAATGGCGGAGGGATTGGGAAGATGCGACGTTTGCTTTCCCTTTGATTCATCCTCCATTACCTAACACTTCCTTCAGGGCTTGTTCAAATAGCTTGAGACTCAAATCAATTTCATCTTTGTTCACAACCAAAGGGGGGATCCATCGAATGACATTTTGATAGGTACCGCAACTGAGTAGCAGCAATCGCCTTTTTATACAGGCAGTCAGTACCCGTTTGCTAATCTCTGCACCATGACCTCCTCCGTCATTCCCAAATTCTGTAGCAACCATCAAGCCCTTTCCCCTGACGTCTCCAATCTGTGGAAAGGCTTTCTGAAGCCTTTTTAAACCTGTAACCAATTGTGGTCCACTAATTGCGGCATTCTCAACCAATTTATCTTCGATCAAAGCATCAATGGTTGCACAGGCAGCAGCAGAGGCAATGGCACTCCCCCCTCCGTAGGTGCCTCCATGGGTTCCTGCCGGC
>JBCBZF010000956.1:0-2855 GCA_039815525.1 Bacteroidota bacterium
CGATGAAGACATGCATCGCCACCACAGCCATCATGGCGCTGCCTGCCAGAGATGATTGGGTGCAGAAAATTCGCGACAAACTCAATGGTACTGTCCATAAAAGCTGCGTTATTGGGGCCACTGCTGAAGGGAACATGGCCAAGCCCCTGAAAGCTGAGTAACGCACTGGGCACCCCAATGTTATCGGCTCGTATCTGAATGGACGCACTGCCATCCACCGAAGTGATCCCGGCACCGCCAAACAAACCAATCGGCCCACTTCCGTATGGCACAATCGCATCAGCCGTGCCGTGTGCATGGACCACCGGTTGATCCCCTGTCTCCAACCAGCTGGAGTCTCCCAGGGCACCAGAAAGATTGACCACTGCAATAACCTCTGAAGAATAAGCGGGATTGCCAGATAATCCTTCCAACCCACCCGTGGTGGCGGTATCCGCAATGATGGCATCAGGAATCTCTTCTATTTTATCGAGGTACGCAGTGTGTAAGGCTGCAAAACCACCCGCAGAAACACCACCTACGATGATCTGATCGGGATCAATCTTAAAAAGATTGCTCGTCTGCGCATCTTTTGTGAAGAAACGAACCGCTGCCCGCATATCATGGGTTCCTTTTAGCACGGCCCTGAAAGCCAGGGCTTCAGAGGGAGCAAAGACCAGCTCTGGGGTCAAACGGTAATCAATGGATGCCGTGACATACCCTCTTCTGGCAAAACGCTCACATAATTCTACGATGTCCGGTGAGTCTCTTTCTCCCAGCACAAAACCTCCACCAAAAGCAAAAATGATCAGCGGGCGTTTCGACATGGTATCCCCCAGCGGTTGATACACATCCATGAACAGTGTTTGCCGCGCATCCGGGTCCAAAAGTGTTGGCTGCACATTCTCACCATACTCAATATTGGCAGTTAGACTAAACTGGGGAAATATTTCCGTCAGAAAACGTCCGGCATCGCAGTTCGATTGGGCAATGAGATGCGGGAAAAGACACATTGCTGCCAAACAGCTCAACAGGATTTTTTTCATGATGAAGACTTTGATCAAAATTAGCGCAAAGCAAGCTGGGGGACAAATGGGGCGAAGCAGTGGACTTCGCAGGAAAAGGATGCCAATAAGAGATTGGGATGCTATTTTCCTATTTTCTGGTAAGGCTGAATGAATCTTTTTGGTCGAAAGAGAAATTTCCCCGGCTAATTTCCTTCAAGAATATGATCCCGCGCATATACGTCTTCTGTTTCTTGTTCCTTTGTCTGTTTATGCCGCTTGTACATGGACAAAATGACCAAAATCATCGTGTCATTGTTCTGACTGACATTGAAGCTGATCCTGACGATACGCAGTCTTTGGTTCGCCTGCTTTTGTATGCCAATCAAATTGAGCTCAAAGGCCTCATCGCCACGACATCATGCTGGTATAAAAACAAGGTTAATCCGGAATCTATCGCCAGAGTGATCAAGGCTTACGGGAAAGTTCGCCCCAATCTGCTGCAACATGAAGCAGGTTTCCCAACTGAGAAATACTTGCTCAGTCTGATAAAAAGTGGACTTCCCCGTTATGGCATGTCTGGCGTTGGGGATGAAATGGATTCAGAAGGCTCAGAATGGATCATGAAGGAATTGGAAAAGGACGATGTACGACCACTGTGGATCTCCGTCTGGGGCGGTGCGAATACCTTGGCCCAGGCATTGCATAAAATTGAGCGAACGAAAACGAAAAAAGAAGCGGCACGCTTAATCGCCAAACTGCGCGTCTACACCATATCCGACCAGGATGACAGCGGGATCTGGATGCGCCATCAATTTCCAGATCTGTTTTACATCGTCAGTCCAGGAGATTATTACAGACGTGCTACCTGGAATGCCATTGGTTCAGTTATACCGGGCATTGACAACCAACGTATCAGCAATGATTGGCTGGCACAGCATATCCAACAAGACCATGGCCCACTTGGCGCACAATATCCAGATGTCTCATGGGTCATGGAGGGCGATACGCCAGCATTTTTGTCTTTGATTCCAAACGGTCTGAATGATCCCGAACATCCTAATCATGGCGGTTGGGGTGGTCGTTATGAACTCCTGCTCCCAGATTTCTCAAAGCAAAAGCAGGGAAGATCCGGCGTCCCATTTGAAGCAGAGACCCGCAAAATATGGACCGATGCGCCAGAGCGCTATACGCCCTATGTTCCCAATCAATATCATCGCTCGATTCGGAAGGACACGGTTCATTTTCATGACAACAAAACTTCCCTCTGGCGATGGAGAGATGATTTTCAGAGGGATTTTGCCGCCCGGATGGATTGGTGTACCCACTCATTTCAAGAAGCCAATCATCCGCCAATGCCTATTTTATCACACCCGGAGGAAATACAGCTCATGTCCGGTGAGTCATTTACATTAGACGCCTTCCGCTCCACTGACCCGGATGGAGACAACCTAAGTTTTCTGTGGTTCCCTTACCCTGAAGCAGGGACCTATCAAGGCAATTTTCAGCTCAGAGAGCCAGAAAATGCCCACTTAGTGTATGGAAAAGCACCTGAGGTTGCCAAACCAGAAACCATTCACATTATCCTGAAAGTGACCGATAAAGGCAGTCCGGCTTTGTCCCGGTATAAGAGGATCGTCTTAACGATCACCCCAGACTAATTGCGTGTCAATGCACTTAAACATCTGAGCAATACGCTTTTGAGATCTTGTCTCGTAAACCTTTTACAAAATCCCCCGTATATTTAGACAGTTATCTAATTACAAAAATATCTTCTGGCATGGATAATCTTTTCAAAGCCTTTAACGACCCGACCCGACGCGCCATTTTAGAGATGCTCCGGGAAGGAGACCTCACGGCTGGGGAAATTGC
>JBCBZF010000705.1:0-3951 GCA_039815525.1 Bacteroidota bacterium
GATGTCCAACCGCCAGATCCATTGGATCTTTGGCACAGCCCGCCTTTCGAACCAGTTATCAAAGACGAGAAAATCTATGCCCGGGGTGCCTGTGATGACAAAGGGCAAATGTTTATGCATCTCAAGGCACTGGAAATCCTGAATAGCCTCGGCGATCTCCCTTGCAATGTCAAATTCCTGATTGAAGGAGAAGAGGAAGTTGGCAGCAACCATTTGGAGCATTTTCTACGTGAAAAAAAGGACCTTCTGGCCGCAGATAACGTGGTGGTATCTGATACCTCGATGATCGCGAATGACGTTCCCAGTATCACCGTTGGGCTGCGTGGTATGTCCTATCTCGAAGTCGAAGTGGTTGGTCCCAATCGTGATTTGCATTCTGGTGTGTATGGCGGTGCGGTCGATAATCCCATCAATACCCTGTGTGAAATGATCGCATCCCTCAAGGATGAAAACGGCCATATTACCATTCCTGGGTTTTATGATAAAGTAGAAGAATTGACGTCTGCCCAACGAGATGCTCTGGCACAGCGGCCATTTGATGAAGAGAAATACAAAGCAGACCTTGCCATCGATGCAGTCCGTGGCGAAATGGGCTATTCGACCACTGAGCGGGCATCTATTCGCCCTACCCTTGATGTCAACGGGATCTGGGGTGGCTACATTGGTGAAGGTGCAAAAACCGTTTTGCCTTCCAAAGCACACGCAAAAATCTCCATGCGTCTGGTCCCGCACCAGGTATCAGATGACATCACACAGCTCTTTACGGCACACTTTCAGAAAATCGCCCCGCCATCGGTCAAAGTTACCGTAACGCCGCATCACGGCGGCGAAGCGGCGGTGGTCTCTACTGAAAGCATTGGCTATCAGGCAGCAGCCAAAGCCATGGAAGAAAGCTTTGGTACCCAGCCGATCCCAACCCGTGATGGTGGGTCAATTCCAATCGTGGCACTTTTCCAGGAAGTATTGGGTCTAGATACTGTTTTGATGGGATTCGGACTGAACTCTGATGCCATCCATAGCCCCAATGAGCATTATGGCCTCTTCAATTACTTCAAAGGAATTGAGACCATACCGCTCTTTCATCAGCAATTTGCAGCCTTACATACATGAAAAAGTTTTTCAAAAGACTGCTCTTCTTTTTGATTTTCCTCGCAGTTGTCGGCGGAGGGCTCTATTTGTTTCGATTTTCTATTCTAAAAGGTCTGGGTAATGCATTGATTGAGGAAGACCCGCCCCAGGAAGTAGAAGTCGCATTCATGCTGTCTGGGAATCCCTGGGAAAGAGCCCAAATGTCCGCTTACCTGGTACAGGATCTCAAACTTGCACCAGCGCTTATTACCACCGGCGACGGAATCAGCAGCAGTTTGCTGGCCACCGGCCAAAAGCTCAATGACGCAGAGGTTGGCAGAGAAGCCTTGCGAAAACTGGGTCTAGCAGATTCACTGATTCAGGTTCTGCCAGTAGGGAGCAGTACATTTGAGGAATCAGAAGAAATCCTGGGGTATTCTCAAGTTAAAGGCTACAAACGGATCATGATTGTCAGCTCCAAATTCCATACCGACCGGGTGAGAAGTGTCTTTGTGGAAAAGTTCAGAAAAGCGGGCATTGAGGTATTTGTGGTAGGAGCTGATCCTCAGAATTACAGTGTAGAAGCCTGGTGGGAAAGTGAGGAAGGATTTCTGTTTGTCTTCAATGAATACCTGAAGAAAGTGTATTATTGGTGGAAGTATTAAGGTTTAAACATAAAACAGGCCGGTTCAAACCGGCCTGTTTCTATCTTACTATTTTTGTAGTCGTTCAATCCACTTTGGATAAGATCAAATCCAACAGTTGGCCAGGTGTGCCCAATCCGCGCCACTCCTCTTCTTCTAACACTACCCGGAAGTCTTTTTCGCAATACATGATCAATTCTACCATGTCCAATGAATCCAGGCCCAGGTCAGAACGAAAGTGTGCATGCAGCGAAAACTCATCATTGTCCTTTTCGGCTATGTCCAACACAATGGCTTGAAAATGCTCTTCAACTGAGGATGCCTGAGAAGGAAAATAAGTCGGGATCCTTAGCGGTGTATCACAAAGCAAGGCATCAGGGGTAGCAAGAGATGTAGAGAACGGGTTGAAGTGCTTCATTCTTTGGTTAATCGAACATCAATGATCCAACAATATCACATAAGCTTGCCGCCGCACCCAAGAGGCTTTCATCTGATCACCTCTGAAGTTTTACGACAGATCAGCAGCTTGCCAAAACAGGGCATACTTCACTTGTTCATACAGCACACATCAGCGGGATTGTCAGTCAATGAGAATGCTGACCCCAGTGTGCGCCATGATTTTGAACAAATTTTCAATCACATGGTACCTGAGAACCAATCCTACTATACCCATATTTTTGAAGGGGCGGATGACATGCCTGCTCACGTCAAAAGCAGTTTAGTTGGTGCCTCCGTTACCCTTCCTGTTACCGAGGGGAGACTCAATCTAGGCACCTGGCAAGGAATTTATCTATGTGAATTCCGAAACCGAGGTGGCCGTCGAAAGCTTGTCGCCACTGTTTATAGCTAAAACAAAAACCAGGCCAAGAAATTATTCATGCAACTGAATTATAAAAGCTTTGGACAAGGTCCGGCACTCATTATCCTTCATGGACTGTTCGGCTCACTGGACAATTGGGTCAGTCATGCCCGCAGTCTGAGTGAAGATTACAGTGTATATATTCTTGATCAGCGGAATCATGGCAAGTCTCCTCATGCCCCGGATTGGGACTATGACATCATGGCCGAAGACCTCGCAGAATTCATGGATCAGCACGGCATCATGCAGGCACACCTTCTGGGACATTCTATGGGAGGAAAGACAGTCATTGCTTTTGCCAATCTGTATCCTGAACGAATTGATAAGTTGATCGTGGCCGATATGGGCATGAAGGCATATCCCCCCCACCACAATCAGATCCTGGAGAGTCTGGCCCAATTTGATTTGCACAAAATGGAGAGTCGTCAGGCAGCGAATGAAGCACTGGCAAAAGGCATCGCCGATCCGGTTATCCGTCAATTCTTATTGAAAAGCCTGGGCCGGGATGACCAAAAGGCTTTTCGCTGGAAATTCAATCTCTCTGTCATCCTCGAAAAGTATTTCAATATCCTTGCCAGCGTGACAATGGAAGATCCATTTGAGGGACCTTGCCTTTTTCTGCACGGCGAACTTTCTGATTATGTCTTACCGAAAGACCAGGACAACATACGATCAGCTTTTCCAGGAGCCGAGTTTAAGGCCATCCCGGAGGCCGGACATTGGTTACATGCCGATCAACCACAGGCTTTCCTGGCCGCTGTCAGGCGCTTTTTAGCAGATTGATTTGTATTTAGATGTGAATTTAATTCTCTTTGAACAGCACCATATATTTATGAAATCCACGCTGACCTTCTTGCTTGCTTTATGTTTACTTCCCCTCAACACTGCCTGTGAAGAAAATACCCAGCAGGTAGATGAACACGCGCCCGAGATCATTTTATCTGGTGATTCTATTCCGCTAGATGACACACCGACGGTTGAAAATCAAAGCATTCAGCCAGACTTACTGGGTAAGTGGGCGCTGACCAGTACCAGGTTTGATGGGGAAGAGATTCCAATTGAAGCGGGGGAATCTAGTCTTGAATTTCGGAAAGATGGCACCATGATTTCAGAATCGGCGGGCTTATCGACGGAAATGTTTGCCTTTATCCAGGAAGGAAGCCGACTCGCATGTAATATGTGGGACCACGACCAGAAAATTGTCCGTCTGAACACAGAAGAATTGGTTTTGGCAGAAGAAGTTGATGGTCAAAGTGTAGAGTACATCTACAAACGTATGCCCTAGCCTAAGCTTCTGGTAATTTTTCCTGTTTCTCTAAATTCAACAATCCCGCCAATAAATTTGTGGGAAAAGCATCTATTTTCCGATAATATTGATCA
>JBCBZF010000958.1:0-2844 GCA_039815525.1 Bacteroidota bacterium
ACTCCATGCGGAGATGGTCCCCCATGTGGGTGTAATTGGCTTGCAGGAGACTGCTGTTGACCGAAAAGCGACTCATGAAAACATTTTCAACCACATAACCATCCAGCAGAATGGAGTTTTTCTCATCAATCTGATAGTGGCCAGTTGCTTTATCAATGACGATCAACTCATAACCACGGCGATCTTCTTTTTCGGTTTTGTACACAATGGTCCAGGTCCAGTTATCGGATGTATCAATTGGTTGTATGTGCAACTCCATGTCGATTTCCTGCACTTTTGCCGCATTCTGGAAAATCTGGAGCTTGCCTTTCCAAATCCCCTGCCAATCCTGGGGGAAATCCTGCGCCTGAAGTGATAGAGCCGTAATTAGAAAAAATCCGAGGAGAAAGATACTGGTACGATTCATAGCTGGAAGGTACGAATTTGTCCTGTAAGCTTAGATTGTGGGGGCTTATGTTAACGTGAGTTTTGGATAAGTAGTAGTAGTATTTACTTGATTATCAGTAGATCCACCCTTCTGTTGTCCTTTTCCTGTGATGAAAAGAACCAAAAATCAAGGCCCAAAAATACTGCCAGTCCCACTATCCAGCGCCTCCCCCTCCCGAGAATCGGGATTTGGCCAATCCAACGCTCTTTTTTCCCTATTTGGTGGATCTTTGTAAGATCCTTATCTAAAACTAAGGTTATGTTACCACAGCCTAAACATTTACCCCTCCCGCACAAAAGGCTGCGCCTTGAAATAGGTCAAGCTGCGCCACAGCCATTCCAGCGGCCCATATTTAAACTTGCTCAACCACCAACGACTGAACAGACTTTGGACCACAATCAACACCAGCGCGATGCCAAACAGGGCAATGGCAGGCAGTTTCCCAATCAATCCCAAACCCCAACCAAATAAAAGATAGGTCCCGATCACTGATTGAAGAATGTAATTGGTAAGGGCCATGCGGCCATAAGGAGCAAAGAAATCAAAGAAGCTTTGCCATTTGATCTTACGATGATAGAGGAAAAGAAACGTCGTCAGAATCATCAGCGTAAGCCCAATATTGGCCCAATCGAAGAAATTGAAGCCAATGAATGCAAAGGGGCTGTCGAAGTCAGGGGTGCGGGCACCCGTTTCGGGATCAGGTGCTCCCTGGGCAAAACTGAAGAGAATGAAGGCTGTGATCACGCCCATGACAATGAACCCCAGCGTCCACAAAAGAACCTTTTTTGTCTTTGGGAGCCAATCTTCGATCTTCCGAAAAACATCCATTTTCCCCAGCCAGAGTCCGAAGTAGAAATAACCCAGGGTGGTGAAAATTCGGCCAAATAAGCTAAACTGAAAAGCCATTTTGGTCCGCATGCCGAAATTGGCGTTTTGGGCAAATACATCCAGGATGCTGCCGTTTTGAACAGCTTCTGAGTAAGCTTGATTGAAAGGATGTTCGCCTTCACTGAATGAAGGCACATTGAACAGACTTTCTACTTCTAGCAATGGCCCGATCAGCATACGAGGCAAACTGAAGAGGAAAATGGCGGCCAGGAGAAGAATCCATTTGTTTTTGACCGGATAAACTGGGATGAGGAAAGGCACCAGGACGGCATAAATGGTCAGGATATCACCCCGGTAAAACAGCTGATGGACATAGCCAATCCCAAAGAGCAATATCGCCCGCCAAAGGAAACGCATGGCAAACCTTTCGCCTTTTCGTTCCGCTGATCGCATCTGAATGGAAAAACTCAGGCCAAATAGGATGGAGAACAGGGCAAAGAATTTTCCAATAAACAGAAAGCCAACCAGGCCCTGGACGATGCTGTCCGCAATGCTTTGGTTGAGAGATTGGGTCAGGGCTTCGGCAACCGGTCCGGCGGTATACTGTTCCAGCATGTGAACCAGCGCCACGCCAGCCAGGGCGAAACCGCGCAAAGCATCCACTGATTGGATACGGGGCGCTTTAAGAGATGCATTCATAGGATGTCTGTTCAGGCGTATATCTGTCCAAAAGCAAGATAAAATGATTCTTGCCCTGGCCGGATACACTTGCCGATCAGAAATCCGGATTGGCAGATTTTTTGATCCCTGGAGAAGATGGAGACCAAATCAGCCAGCTTAAATAGACAAACAGACAAACATCAAAACCCAAACAAATGGCTGGATACCAGTTTGGCACGAAAGCAGGATGGCCACCGGCATGCAGCAACAGATCCCACAAGCCATGTAGCAACCACCCAATTGGCAGGAGCCAGACTGTGATTCTCTTTGAGGCCCAGGCCATCAATCCGTAAATCACCATTCCCAGTGATTCGATCCCGAGCCAGCTGAGTCCCTCATTTCCTGAGCGATTTCCCAGGAGCCAGAAAGCCAGATAGATTGCCGCAACAATGACCAGGCCGCTACGCCAAAAGGCCATTTCCTGTTTGGGATGAGAAAGGAAAGTGCGTACCAAAACTACCCCAACGATGCCAAAACCAAGCCCTAAAAATGCACTGAGCCACATACGCTTTATCCTTCAATGTCCAATCATTCAATACGTCAGCGATTTACGACAATTTTGTACAGCTTTTTGTGCGAAATTCAGGATAGGAGGTGCAGATGTATGGGGATGAAATGTGAGATGCAACTGGCTTTTTCATGATCCCGGTCCCATTTAAGGTCTTGATCAATTCCCGGTATTGGGTCTGTTTTATCCCTAAAAAGCTAATGGGTCTGGGGAATAAGACAAAGACCGTGGCATAGGTTTTTAGGGTCATAGTAGATATTTTCCCCTTTTCCTCCGCCATTTCCACCACTATTCTAAGCCTCCTCAACATATCCTCCGTATTCCCCCCATTCTTAAAGTCGTGGTAATCATCTATCCCTAG
>JBCBZF010000428.1:0-5843 GCA_039815525.1 Bacteroidota bacterium
CAGGGCCGCGACTTCCGCCTGACCGACGTCCACGGCGAGCTGATTCACCAAGTGCTCGCGTAGCGGGGCGCCTAGCCTGATGTTGGAACGCTGGGCTGATCATACGCTCTATGTGGTACGACATAAATACACCCCTAAAACGGCTTTTCGGCAGATCAATCAATTGTATGAAGATGGGCAGATTCGGGACATCAGTATTGTGATCAACGATGTCAGCAGTATGCACTATTTCCAATATGGAGATGAAGGCGTGTATGGAAAGATGAAAAATCCCTACGACGGGATGTATGTATAAAAGAGAAGTGCGACGCAGATTGCGCCGCACCGGAGGTTCCTGATCGGGTCTCCCGGACGTAGTCCGAAAGATGCTTTTTTGGATGTTAGTCATCCTTGTTTAGCCCTCTCTGCCAGGCAGAGGGGGCGCTTTGATTAGAAACCTAAGCCTTCGGACCCAAATGTCAGATCCGTGTATTTCGTTGGGATTTAACCAGATGAAAAGGTTATACCTTAAAATCTATTGGTTTTGCGAAATTACAATAATCGGCACAACTTGCAAAAGTTTACGCCAACCAATTCTCCGGTTAACATCATCGGTTTCCATTATGCAGCTTTTACAAGCTACCCAATCTGATCTCGCCCAATTGACGCCATTATTTGACGCATACCGTGTGTTTTACCAGCAAGCCTCCGATCCAATTGCTTGTCAGGACTTTCTACTGAAACGACTGGCCCGAGCCGAATCGACCATCTTTCTGGCCAGAAATGCGGAAGGGCAGGGGGTTGGCTTCACCCAATTATATCCATCATTTTCCTCTGTAAGGATGCGTCGTCTGTGGGTGTTAAATGATTTATTTGTGCATACCAGCCATCGACGGAGAGGAGTTGGCAAAGCTTTGTTGCAGAGGGCCGCTGACTGGGCCAAAGAGACTGGAGCCAGTGCTTTAATGTTGGAGACCGGGGTAAATAATCTACCAGCGCAGGCCTTGTACGAAGCATTAGGTTGGGAACGTAATGACGGCTACTATGTCTATTATTTATCTGTCTAAGGGCGATTGTGACTGAAAAAAGCTAACTTAGCCTCATGGATCTGGAGGCACTCGAATTGCTGTTGCTGGCGTTGGCACCCGTGGTGTTCCTCTTTACCTATGTCTATCTCGCTGACAAATACGAGCGGGAGCCATTGATTTACCTCATCATCACCTTTGTTCTCGGTCTGGTGATTGCCTATCCGGTGATCTTACTGGGAGACTTTTTGCGTGATTTTACGCAAGTATCGGCTGACTCTACCTCCTGGCTGGAATTGGCTGTTTATGCCTTTTTCGTGGTCGCTTTGTCCGAGGAAGGCATGAAGTACCTGGTCCTTCGCTGGTACAATTATCGCCATGACGAATTTGATGAACCATACGATGGCATCGTCTATGGCGTCGCAGTTTCTTTGGGGTTTGCCGCGATTGAAAATGTGTTTTACGTATTTGATAGCGCAACCAATGGGATGGAAGTCGGCATCATGCGGATGTTTACTGCTGTTCCAGCCCATGCGATGTTTGGGGTGATGATGGGCTATTTCGTGGGTAAGTCCAAATTCTGTGGCAAAACCGGCCCGCCTGCCATGTGGATGCGGACCAAAGGCCTGCTGGTCGCAATCTTTTTTCATGGTCTGTACGATTTCCTCCTCTTCGTTCGTGAAGATTATGCCACCATGATGGCGTTTGCTTCACTCTTTTTCGGAATCTACGTCGCCAGAATTGCCATCCGGCAACACGTTGAGATTTCTCCCCACAAACAAGACGACAATCATTCATGGCCGCAATAAGCCCGGCAGATTTACGGCTGCTGTTGGATCAGAAGCATGATCAGTTTAATGCTCCTGATTTCATTCGTGAAGATCCCATTAGCATCCCACACCAGTTTTCCCAGAAAGAAGACATTGAAATTGCCGGTTTTCTCTCGGCATTGATTGCCTGGGGACGACGGAGTATGATCATCCAAAATGCCCGAAAATTGGTGCAAATCATGGACATGGCTCCATTTGAGTTTGTGATGAAGGCTTCCGGGGAAGAATTGAGCCGACTGGATGATTTTGTGCATCGTACCTTCAATGGCATTGATGCAAAGGCTTTGGTGCTGGCTTTGCGGCATGTTTATGCTGATCATGATGGACTTGAAAGCATATTTGCCAAAGGAATTCAGCCAGAGGACGATACCGTGATCAACGCCATTCTTCATGCCAGAAAGTGCCTGACATCTGTGCCTGATTTTCCTGATCGAAGCCATAAACATCTCGCCAATCCGGCCAAAGGTTCTTCGGCAAAACGGATCAATATGTTCTTACGATGGATGGTCCGCCAGGACAATCGTGGGGTAGATTTTGGCTTATGGAAAAGCATTGATCCGGCTCTGCTGATCTGTCCGCTGGATGTGCATACCGGCAATGTTGGCCGTAAACTGGGCTTGCTGCAACGCAAACAAAACGACTGGAAAGCAGCCGCCGAGTTGACCGCTTCCTTGCGGACTTACTGCCCGGAAGATCCCGTCCGATATGATTTTAGCTTGTTTGGACTCGGGATATATGAGGGATTTTGATTGAGGAGCGGGCAAATGGGAGCGAGGCGCGAGCACATGATTGTTTTCCTCGCCCCTCCTCGCTCGCCTCCCGCCCCAAAAATTCCTTTATCTTTACCATTACGATACTTTAGAAAGCTTACATGTCTACTCCGATTCGCGTACTGGTGGTTGGCTGTGGCAATATGGGTGCTTCTCATGCCCGTGCCTACCACAAAATGCCTGATTTTGAAATTGTTGGTCTCGTTAGCCGTGGCGCCGCCAGCCGGGAAAGTCTCTCCACTGAACTGGGCGGTTATCCCACTTTTGGCGACTTTGCTACGGCGCTGCGGGAAAGCAAACCGGACGCAGTTTCTATCAATACCTACCCCGATACCCACGCCAATTATGTGAAGCAAAGCCTGGTGGCCGGGGCGCATGTTTTTGTCGAAAAACCGCTGGCAGAAACGGTTGAGGAAGCCATTGAAATCCGTGATTTGGCCCTCAGGCTAAAGAAGAAAGTTGTCATTGGCTACATCCTTCGGGTGCATCCCGCCTGGGAAAAGTTTATTTCCATTGCGCAGGAACTGGGTAAGCCATTGGTCATGCGGATGAATCTCAATCAACAAAGCAGCGGAAGTACCTGGGAAACCCACAAAAATCTCATGAAATCCATGTCGCCGATTGTGGATTGTGGCGTGCACTACGTGGATGTGATGTGTCTGATGACGCGTGCAAAACCCACTTCAGTCAGTGCGATTGGAGCCAGATTGTCAGATGAAATTCAACCTGGTATGTATAATTATGGTCAGCTGCAGGTACGTTTTGATGATGGCTCAGTGGGATGGTATGAAGCTGGTTGGGGGCCAATGATGAGCGAAACAGCCTTTTTTGTCAAGGATGTAATTGGTCCCAAAGGTTGTGTGAGCATCGTGGATGAGGCGTATGAAGCAGATTCAGATAATGTTGATGCCCATACCAAAACCAATCGCTTGCGCCTTCATCATGCCGAAACTGATTCAAATGGCCATTTCGCCCACAAAGACGAAATCATTTCTACCGCTGACGAGCCTGATCATCAGGGTTTATGTGATCTGGAACAAGCTCTTTTCCTCAAAGCGATACAGAATGATGAAGACATGTCTGACCACCTTGAAGATGCGATCAACAGCCTGAGGATTGTCCTGGCAGCGGATGCTTCCTTCAAAAGTGGCAAAACGGTGGACCTGGATTGATGGAGGAAAACAGGCTCAAGGAATACATCAGCTTACGAAAGGAATTGCATCGCCATCCGGAAATCTCCGGGCTGGAAGAGCATACCGCAAAACGGATTACAGACTTTTTAATCAAAAGAGATCCGGACCAACTTCTTGAAGGCTTAGGAGGACATGGCGTCGCGGCTGTTTTTGATGGGCAAAAAGATGGCCCTTCGGTCATGATCCGTTGTGAATTGGATGCCCTGCCAATTGAAGAAGCCAATGATTTTGCCCATCGCTCAACCAAGCCCGGTGTCTCCCATAAATGTGGGCATGATGGACACATGGTGATGGTGGCAGCCCTGGCAGATTGGTTGGCCGAGGAAAAAAAGAAGCTTCACGGACGGGTGATTCTCTTATTTCAGCCTGCAGAAGAAAATGGCGCAGGCGCCCTGGCGGTGCTGGAAGATCCTCAGTTTGCGTCTATTCGACCTGACTATGCTTTCGCCCTGCACAATCTGCCCGGCTATCCGATGCATCAGATATTGTGGGGAAATGGGCAGTTTAATCCTGCGGTTCAAAGTATGGCGATCCATTTACGGGGAAAAGCCGCTCATGCCGCAGAACCACATAATGGTTTGAATCCAGCCTGGGCCATTGCAGATTTGATCCAGACCTTTGCGGAGTGGAATGTTGAAGATCCTCTGCATGAAGACTTTCGCCTCATCACACCAGTTCATATAAAACTGGGAGAGAAAGACTACGGCATTTCACCCGGAGCAGGAGAATTACACCTAACCATGCGTTGCTGGGACACTGAAAAAATGGTCAAACTGGGTAGTTGTATCATCCTCAAAATCATTGAACTGTCTGATCAAAACAGACACAACCTCCTATTTGAAACCCGCAATCTGGATGAATTTCCTGCCGTGATCAACGATGATGTCTGCAACCAGATCATTCAAAAAGCCGCTCATGAAAACAACTTTGAACTGGTAGAAATGAAGCCGCCCTGTACGTTTGGGGAAGATTTTGGCCACTTTTCACAGCGAATTCCCAGTGCTATGTTTGGCCTTGGCGCCGGACAAAACACATCCGCTCTGCATCATGCAGACTATGATTTTTCCGATGAACTGCTGCCCACCGGGATTCAGATGTTCCAATCGATTATTTCTGAGATACTTTCCCGTGAAAGTGATACCTGATTTTGACAGAATCAGCCTTCCACCAACTCACGACCTGCCGCTGTAAATGCTTCCAGATCTCCCAGGAGCGTTTTCGCCTGCTGCGAGATCAAATTCAACTCCTCGACATTCTGCTCTAGCTTCTGACGGACACTGCTCGCCACCAATACCATCTGGAAATCGTGGCCTGCTTCCAGCACCGTGGTTACTTTTTCCACACTCACCTTGGCTTCCTGATAGCTTTTGTCCCAACGAAGCCGCAATTCCTTGTTCTTGGCGAGTTCTTCATTGCGAAGTGATTCTTTGTTGATGGAACCAGATAATTCGTCCAGTTTGGTGAAATAAGCTTCAGAGGTACTGCCGACTCTCTCAAAATCACCTTTCAATTTTTTGTAGCGACTCTGAATAGACGTCCATTCCTTTTCAAAATCCTTGGACACTTTGGGGAGGTCTGGGTTTTCTGAGGTCAAATCATTACCTGCTTCTTCCAGACTGGCCACCAAACTGGTAGAGAGTTTCTGACGGTTTTTCTCAAAGGATTCGATTGCTGCTTTGAGGTTTTCACCATGCTTCATAGCATTTTTGGTGGTTTGACCTTTACAGGCAACCAAGACCACGGCACAAAAGACGAGGCTGAATATGGGCAGGAATTTCTTCATGACGAATTTGTTGCGAGTGTGAATAGGATCTGTAATTTCGCTCCTTGCTATTGGACGAGAAATTGCTCAAAAGTAACCAGAATCGGAAACAAATTGCCATCCCCACATGAAAAGCCTTTCCATCAAAGCCGGACCAATCGCCAAGCAAATTATCCGGGAACGCGGCCTGCGTAAAGAAGACATCCGCATCATTGCTGGTGCAGCTGGTGGTCCACGCTGGATCATGCTCTATGAATTGGACAAATACCTCTTTGGCGAATGGC
>JBCBZF010000948.1:0-2874 GCA_039815525.1 Bacteroidota bacterium
ATGGTGCGGCACAATTGTATCTTGAACGAAGTACCCGCTTTGCACAATACGGTGTTGATACAGATTGGGATGGCGTGGAAAAGATGAATACCAAATGATGACACGATGACACAGCCAAGAATCTTTTTGCTTTCGATACTGCTTTGTCTCAGCGGATACACCTACGGCCAGAACGCAGTGCTTCCGCAGGAGCTATACGATGCTCTGCCGGGTATTGCGGAATCCCAAAGAGATTCTCTGTTCAACCGAATCGCTGATCACTACCAACGAAACACCAGAAATTTTTCCTCCGCCTTTGATTCAGTCAGCCGGTATGGCAACATGGCTCTGAGTGTGGCCAGTGCACAATTGGATACCTTCGAGATGATTCGGGCCTATTCTAATCTTCAATGGGCTTATCGCATTCAACGAGGGAAACGAGACAGCTCAGAATGGGCTGATGCCAAGCGTGATACCCTGCTTGCATACTTTGGTTACTACAGCCCCGCCAGCTATAAAAACTGGGACAGGAACCACCAGTATAATATTACACGCTCCCTCTGGGTCATGATGGACAGTGCGGAAAGGTGGGATTTCCCCAGTCTCCTCGCAGCCGATACCGCAGGGGCAGAATTGTTTCAATATAATTTTGAGCCACGAAATATTGCACAGATGCCAGACCCATGGTGGATGCGTATTCGTGTCCAAACTGGGGCCTCCATCCCGGAGGAGCATACTTTTGTTGTCAGCAATCAAAATCACTACTGGGATTCAATCGAAGTGTGGTATACCATCGACTCAGTCTACCACAAATCTCTGGCGGGTCTGAAAGTCGACGAATCCGATAGAAGCCTGCGAGAATTCCCCTCTTTTGTTCGCTTGACCCTTCCCGCACACTTCGATGGACAAATTTATTTCCGGCTCAAAGGAAAACATCCTGAAAACCCGCCCAACTTATTGTTGTTGCGACATACCAACCTGGAAGCTTTTGTGTATGAAAGAGCAGAAGACCGCCACAAAAACGGCATTTTCCAGGGCGTTGTGGTGATACAGTTATTGTTTTTCTTTTTCCTCTATCTCGCAACCAAGGACCGGATTTATGGTTTTTATGCGGTTTATGTTCTGGGCCTGGAACTCATTATCCTCAATGTGAGCTACTTTTCCGAATCACCCAATTTTACCAATTCACAGGTAGCGTTGGGATTCCTGACGGCCGGATTCCTGGTCATTTTCGGCATCACAAAATTTGCACAAGCTTATTTAAACCTCAATGAGCTCCTCCCCTACACCAGAAAACTGATCAATATTTTTCTCATGATCCTGCTGGGATTGACCATTGTGTTTGCGATCTATTTTACCAGTGTCGACCTGCATCCATCCTCCGAACTACCAGCTGGATATATTTTCTTCCTCCTGAGCTGCATTCTCGTGGTCTTGCTTACCATTATCTTTCTCATCATCTGGGGAATTCAAGCCATGCGCAAAAACTACACCCCAGCCCGCTATTTTCTGTTGGCGACCTCTTGCCTGGTTCTGGCTTTGGGCTTTCCTTTTTATGCGACCTTTTTTGATCAAAGCCTGCTCAACGGTCCTTTTCTGGCAACGCTTAGCATAGGAACCATCGTGGAAGGCGGCATCGCGCTACAATTGAGCATGTTTGCTTTCGGAGTGGGTCATCAGCGTAATGTGCTGGAAAAGGAGCGCACCGAGGCCATGCAGGACAATCTGGACATGCAACAAAAAATCAATGCTGCCACCGATCGATTTGTCCCGTATGAATTCCTGCGTTCAATCGGTCGGGAAAGTATCCTGGATGTCAATTTGGGCGACCAGGTTCAGAAAAATGTGTCTGTCTTTTTCTCAGATATCCGAGACTATACCACCTTGTCTGAGCAAATGACGCCCCAGCAGAATTTCATCTTTCTCAATGCCTATCTGGGTCGGGTAGGGCCAGTGATCAAGACCAATCGTGGCTTTGTCAACCAATATTTCGGTGATGGGATCATGGCGCTGTTCATGAGCAATGAGCAAGGGCTTCATTCGCCCTCAGATTCCGTGCATGCAGCCGTAGAGATGCATCAGGAGCTGAGGCGATACAATGATGAACGGTTGAAGAAAGGACGAAATTCCATCAAAATTGGCATTGGTATCCATACTGGTCCACTTATGCTGGGCGTAATTGGCGACTCCAAGCGCATGGATGTTGGGGTGGTATCAGATACCGTCAACACAGCTTCCCGCATGGAAGGCCTCACCAAGTTTTATGGTGCACCCATCATCATCAGCCATCCAACCTTTGAGGGAATGGATGATCATGACGCCTTCAACTACCGATATCTGGGGAAAGTGCAGGTCAAAGGGAAAAAAGAGCCCCTGGGCATATACGACGTTTTTGATGGGGACTTACCAGAAATTGCAGAACATAAGCTCCATACGCTGAAGACTTTTTCAGAAGGAATGGAGGCATACTTCCGACGGGAGTTTGTGTTGGCAAAAAAAGCCTTTGCCGATATTCTTGCCCAGAATCCACAAGACAAAAGTGCCCGGTACTATTTTAATCAGGCCAGTTATTATGCGGAAAATGGTGCACCTGAGGGGTGGAATGGTGTGGAAACCATGCTGGTAAAATAATATCAGTCCCGAATTGTGGCTGTCTTAAGGGGGGCAATGGGTTTGCGAAAACGCGTCAAGACAATTTTTCCCGTCAGCTGACTCAACAAAGGCTGCAACAAAGCTTCGGCTTGTGCCTCAGCATTTTCCATCAAATCTGAGTTTTGAGCAGCTTTCTGCAACTCCACTTCGGCTGCCTCATAAGCAGCATCCACCAGTTCGGCTTCTTCCCAAAAAGTATATTCAGTATCAAACACCCGGGACTGAGCATGATCAATTTTACTG
>JBCBZF010000302.1:0-6918 GCA_039815525.1 Bacteroidota bacterium
AATCCTCGCTCCATTGCTTTTTTTAGCGAATTAAAAACTTCTGTTTTTTTTCCTTGAAGAGCATAGTATACAATCCAATTCTGAAAGGTTACTGAACTTGTCGGAAACCGTTGCTCATATTTGGAAAAGGCTTTAAATGCTTTGTCATACTGTTTACAATTGGCGTAAGATATTCCGACTTCGCGCAAATAATTTTTATCCACCAATTCCGGCACAGTAGACACCGTCTTGTCAAAGGCATTGATCGCTCTTCTAAATTTTCGAATTTCGAAAAAACATACTCCTTTAAGGCCCCAAAGTTTCCCATATGTATCATCCGAATACTTTGGGTAATCCATTGCATCATCCAGATCTTTCAGAGCAGAAGGGTAATCTCTTTTTCGCATGAACTCGAAAGCTCTCTCCTCATAAAGTTTACCTAATATTATCTCTGACTCTCGGAAGTAAGAATGTCCTGCATCCAAAGAAGAGTGAAAGATCTTTTTACTAAGATTTAGGTACTCCCGTGCTTTGGGAAAATCTTTCGCTTTGATACAGACGACTGACAGGTTGAGATAATTTAAACCAACGGACGGATGCATTTGCCCATAGGCCCTTTCTTTTACTTTCGTAGACTGAAGCAGTAGATCAATTGCATACGCTATATTTCCGAGTACCAAATATGATTTTGCAATATTGTTGTAAGTAGTAGCGAGCGCTGGATGATTGGGACCCAGGGCCTTTTCTTCAATCGCCACCGCCTTCAACTGATAAACCAACGCTGTGTCATAGCTGCCGGAGTCCTGATATACTCTTGCAACATGGTTGTAGGCAATTGCGAGAGATGGGTGATTGGGGTTTAGCGCTGCTTCTAGTATCTGAATAGCTTTTTTATGTTCTATGAATGCTTGAGCTAAATACCCCTGATTCACTGCGACATACTGGTGAAGATCTGCATATAAATCGCCAAGGACATTATATGTAAACCCTAAGTGAGGGTGGTTCCTGTCTAATATTTTCTCCTGAATTTCTTTGGACAGGAGGATATATGTTAATGCCCGTTCATAATCGGTTAGGGATCTGTAAATGATTGCGGCATTGAAGTAGGTGTTGGCGAGTTCCAGATCAAGGGAGTCAAGGGTGTTTTCCTGAATTTTTATCGCCTTTTGAATGAATGTATCTGCTTCAGGATACTCACCCAAAGCTTCATGAATCAGCGCGAGGCTATTGTAGGAAGTGACCAAATACGGATGAGTAGGGTTGAGGATTCTTTCTTTTATTCTGACGGATGCTTGCTGAAACGACAGTGCCTTTTTGTATGCACCTAAATCTTTATGTATCGATGCCAAATCGTTGTATGCAGTCGCAAATTTCAGGCTATCTGGAGAAGTTTTTTCACGAATGATCTCAACGACTTCCTGCATGCAAGCTAAGGCGCCTTCAGGGTTGCTGTTTTTCTGCAATATTTCTGCTTTTTTTGAGATATATCTTGCCAGGGTATCTGCATCTTGACTGAAGATTTTCAAGTATTGAATAAGCTTATCATAACACGTTATTGCATCTACGTAGTCAAAGATCACGGAAGAAGAACGAGCACGAATCAACAGCTCCCTTTTCGCTTCAATGAAAAGGTTTCTACTTTTTTCAAAGTCCTCCACTGCTCCCTTGATACTTAGCACCTCCCGAGCCTCTTGAATTGACATACCTTTATTGAGAAGTTGAAGATATTGTAGTACCCGATCAGAAGCATTGTCTTTGTTGATCGAAGCGATATCAAATGCTTCTCGATAGATCGTTAGAGAATCCGAATCTTTCTGCAATTGTTCGATTTGCCTGCTAAGCAGCTCAATTTGCTTGTAGTCTTCCCTTTTTTGCTCGATAAGAGCTTTGAGTTCCTGCTTTTTCTTCTCTAGCTCCTGGTCGGCCGAGGTTTTGATGATTTGGTAATATTGCTGCGCAATGAGATCTCTTGAACCTTTGGGACACACAATAATTTCAAACTCTTCTGTTGATTTGGCTGGAATTTTACACAATCCGATCTCATGAATATTCACGACTTCCAAAAGTTGACCTTTACCATCTTCTTCTCCGATAATAAGCTCAACCTGATATCCCTCCCGCGCCTCCTGAAATGTTAGTTGAAAAGCGCCTGTGAGACTCGAATAATCATGATTCGCCTTTATCTGTCCTTCTACACTGCCAGATATTTTGACCCCTACCGCTGGCTTTTTACCGCTGTTAAGAAAAAGGATCTTGCCACGAAGGACATTGTTTTGTTGGCCATATATGGATAGCCGGGTAATACAAATCAATATGAGAATGATGATTTTGTATTTCATGATGACGGAATTGCAGGTAACCTGATTTGTGCCTCGGAAGACTTCACATAGAAATAGTCTACAATGGTCTTAAAGCCTTTTTTGGAAACGGTAAGGCGATATGCTTCAGCCGGAGTCTGAACGCGCATCGGTTCTGGAAGTAGTACTTGGAAGATGCCATTCAAATCTGTAAAAACTACTGTATCAGCATTGATGAGAACTCTGGCTCCTTCAACGAGGTCTTGACCGTCTCGGGTTTTCACTACCCCTTTGATGATGCCAAGTGAATTGTCTCTCCGAATAAGCAGGTAAACAGGCTTCCCATCGAAGAGAAAGGTATTTTTCTGATTTATCAATTCCCAGCCATTGGATTGAAATCCAATGGTAATACTGTCTCCAAGAAATTCAGGAAGAATGTCCCCAAAGTTAACCATACCGTCCTCCCCAATGGTTTCTCTCATAGGTCGATTACCAATAGAAGTATTGATCATGCCTTCATGTTCAAGTACTACATTCCCTTTAGAATCCCTTACATATATCGTTAGCTGTTGACGCGGTTCTCCATTTCTCAGGGCAACATACAAGATAAAGATCATCAGAGTAGCAGTCGCGATTCCAACGATTATGAACCAATTCCGATTACCATTAGAGGTTGTCGGAATGAGGGCATGTGTCCGACCAGTTAAATGCTCCTCTTTGGCCTCTATTAGTTCTAATAAATGATGCGTAATGGCATTTTCAGAAGCTGAAATTTGGGCTGGTGTTCGTGTGCCCATCATACTCCGGTTTTGAAGATTCTGATATCGGAAAGCAATACCCAAAGCAATCTTTTTCTTCCGTTCGCTTAATTCAAAGCCCTGAAGGGTTTCAATGGCTTCTGATAACTCTCCCCTGGCGATTTGATCGAGAATCCACTGTTTTTCATCAGTTGTCATTTCAGATGCAGGTCATTCATTATGGGAACCTTAATTTTCAATATAAGAATTACCTTCCTTAAACTCTACCTATTTCCAATTACATGTCATTATCGATTGTGCTTTAAAAAGGCCGAGAGGCAAACACCAGATTTTATCATTACTCCAGGTATTCATCAGTCTTATTGATAAATACTCTGTCGAAATAAATCATTCTTTTATCCGTAGGTTTCTTTGGGGAAAGACAAAGCACAAGAGCCGGGTTACCATCCTCCAATCCCGGCCGGGATTTCTTTTCGTAAAAAAATACTACTACAAGTCTTCATGGACCTATATCAAAAAAATATTTCCACTTCTCCAACGATTTCTCGCCGACTGTCGTCACCCTCCTGACAAGCCGTAAACGGCTTCAATACCACACACTGGGCTGAATATATGTAGTCTCACACAATCGCTGATAGGATACTATCAGCGGGCAGCTCTTTATTGTCCATGCGCTTCTGTACCTACTCGAACTCACGAATCTTTACTGTCTGCTTAATCCTTGGGTGTGTATTGTCCTTTTCACCAGCTTTACACGGTCAACTTCTTATTACTGGTGGTCAAACTGGTACCCAACTGGCAGACACCCTGACCGGAGATGGAATTACCATCAGCAATGTAACATTGAACTGTCCGACTGGTGCTTCCGGTATCTTCGACGGAACAGCTTCAAATATTGGTATCGATCAGGGAGTGATTTTGACCACAGGCAACATCTCCAATGCCGCCGGACTGAATACCACTCCGAATGATTTTGGTACCCAAAACGGTGGAACTGGCGATCCGGTCCTTGACTTTTTGGCTGGTTCAGCAACTGCCGATGCCTGCGCGCTGGAATTTGATATTGTTTCTACTTGCGACATCATCCAGATTGCCTATGTTTTCGCTTCAGAAGAATATCCCAATTTCGTTGGCCAAATTTTCAATGACATTTTCGCCTTCATCATCACCGGACCAGGATTGCCCCCGGGCGGAAAAAACATTGCCCTGATTCCCAATACAATCACCCCGGTCGCGATCAATACTGTCAATGCCGGAATGAACAATGTCTACTATGTCGCCAATCCACCCGGTGCAGGCACGACCGTCAAATACAATGGCTTCACTACCCCTCTTCTGGCCATCACCAAAATAGAGCCTTGCCAGACGTACCACCTAAAACTTGTGATCGCAGACGGTGGGGATGACACCTATGACTCTGGTGTTTTCCTTGACTTAGGTGGGATAAAATGTTTCCAAAATCGCACCTCTCTACAGGCAGAATATAGCATCACTGCTTCCAGCAATGCAGTCGAAGGATGCAATGATGTCCTGGTCAATGTCTTCCGAACGGGAGACTCTACGCAGGCCAAAACAGTTGATTTTAGTGTGAGTGGTACAGCAACCACAGGTGCAGACTACACGGGAATGCCAGCTAGTCTGGTGTTCCCGCCTTTTGGTGATTCACTTGGCTTCATGCTAAATATTCCCAACGATGCGGTCATAGAAGGGACAGAATTCATCGAGATTGTGGTACGAGACAGCTTGTGTAACGTATTGACCACGGATACGCTCCGCATTCCGATTGAAGACCCGCCTGAAATCGATGCTGGGAATGATACCACTGTTTGTGTCAACAGTACGCTGACCATCAATGCGATTCCTGGTACAGCTGGCGGGAGCATTGCCTGGAGTCCGACTGCCAATCTGAATGATGCCACGGCTTTCGACCCGGTATTTACGCCACCTGGACCGGGCACCTATACTTTTTCTACGGCCTTCACGGATGACATTGGTTGTACAGCCGATGATAACATCACCATCACCGTTCCGCCATTTACGCCAGCAATCAGTAGTACCAATGTAGATTGTAATGGTGCCGGAAATGGAACCGCCACCGCCACAATCACAGGTACGGCTCCATATACATTTCTCTGGCTGGACAGCGGCAACAATACCCTCCAAAGCAATACCAACACTACCGGAACGGATGCCCTCCCCAATCTTGCGCCCGGTACCTATCAGGTGGTGATCACGGATGGTGAAGGCTGCTTTGATACACTGATGACAACGATCACCGAACCAGTGGCACCTCTGAGCGGGATAATTGCCAATCAAGTTGATTTGATTTGCAATGGTGATCCGACCGGATCGGTGAGTGTTACGGCTAGTGGAGGCACCCCACCCTACCAATATGCCATCGATGGCAATCCATTTGGCATCAGCAATGTTTTCAATGGACTTGCCGCCGGACCGCATACCCTTAGCATCCAGGATTCAAACAATTGTCTTTTTAACATTCCCATCACCCTGACCGAACCGCCAGCCCTTGCCAGTAGTATTCTCATTCAGAAAAATGTGGATTGCAACGGCAATGCCACGGGTGCAGTGACCATCGGTGCTTCAGGCGGCACTGGTCCTTATCAGTTTTCGCTCAATGGCGGTGTGCAGAGTCCTGATTCCAGCTTTACTGCTTTGAGCGCCGGGAATTATACGATTACCATTGAAGATGCGAATGGCTGTATTCGCAATCAGATTGTAACCATCACCGAACCCAGCCCGGTAGGTGGTGTCATTGTCAGCCAGACCAATGTCGATTGCAATGGCAATGCGACCGGATCATTTACCATCAATGGTTCCGGCGGAGTTGGTCCTTATTTGTTTTAGTTCAATGGTGCGCCTTTCCAGAACAGCGGAAGCTTTACCGCATTAGCGGCGGGCACCTATACCATTACGGTTCAGGATGACAGTCTGTGTACTGCCAATGTCAGTGTCAATGTAAGCGAACCGCAGGTGTTGGTTGCTTCGATTGCCAACCAGACCAATGTTGACTGTAATGGCAACAGTACTGGCAATGTAACCATTCAGGTCAATGGTGGAACCGGACCGTTTCAGTATTCTCTTGATAATGTCAATTTTGGTCCCTCTCCTACCTTCAATGGTTTGGCGCTTGGTTCGTACACTGTTTTTGTTCGGGATGGGCAAAACTGTACCACCAATATCAATGTCAACATCACCGAACCAACGGTCTTGCTGGGAAGTGTAAACAATGTGGTGGATGTAGACTGCAATAGAAACAGCACGGGAAGCATCACTGTCTCTGGCAGTGGCGGAACCCCAGCTTATCAATTCTCCATTGATGGCAGTCCATTTGGCAACAGCAATGTGTTCAATGGCTTGGCCGCCGGACCCCATAGCATCAGTATCCGGGATGCCAACAATTGCCTTTTTAGCCTGAATCAACCCATCAGTGAACCTCCAGTCCTTGCCAGCAGTATCCTGATTCAGAAAAATGTGGATTGTAATGGAAATGCCACCGGTGCGGTTACCATCGCTGCGAGCGGTGGTACGGCACCTTATCAATTTGGGATCAATGGTGGTGCACTCGGACCGGATTCAACTTTCATTGGATTAAGTGCCGGGAACTACACCATCAACATTGAAGATGCAAACGGCTGTACCCGCAATCAGCTTGTGACAATTACTGAGCCCAGTCCTGTCGCGGGCAACATTGACAGCCAGACAAATGCAGACTGTAATGGGAATGCAAGTGGTGCTTTGCAAATCAGTGGTTCGGGTGGTGTCGCCCCATATCAATTTGCGATTGGAGGCGGTGGTTTTCAGAACAACGGCAACTTTACCGGACTTGCCGCAGGCAACTATGCCATCACCCTTTGCGACTAATG
>JBCBZF010001234.1:0-1906 GCA_039815525.1 Bacteroidota bacterium
ATCATGGGCGCCAAGCGCACGTCGGATCTGATCCCGCTATGTCATCCGCTGCCCATTACTGACCCTAAAGACCTTGAACCAGACGAGATTAAGTCGATAGATGTCCTGAAAGGAGAAAGCGCAACTGCCATTTATGGGAATGACGGCCTCAATGGTGTCGTGGTGATCACCCTAAAGGACTCCCAGCGTTTGGCTGTAAAAGAAGATGTGGCCCAGGGACTCAGAGTGTATCCCAATAGCTTTTCTGATGTTTTGAATGTCGAATTTGAATTGCTGCGCAAAAGCAAAGTCAAAATGGAACTGCTCAACCTAAACGGTCAGCGAGTCATCTCGTTCAACCGGGTTCGCAAGCTGAATCCTGGCTTACAGACAATCGAATGGCGTATTGGCGGCATTGCTGAGGGCAACTATATCCTGCGGATTGAAGCTGATGGCCAGATTCTTGAAAAACAGGTCGTGTATCGCGCGCAATAAGTTGATTGAGATCACAAGCCAATCGTATATCAAGAAGGCTTCGTTTACGGCTTAAACGAGGCCTTCTTTTTTTCTCACATAGCCAGTAAAAGGATGAAATGTATTCTCCCGACCATTGCACTTCTCATCTCGTTTGTCGGGATCTATGCGCAGACGCCCTCTGAACACGCCCAGGCAATCTTACAGAATCAGATTTCCAATCAAGTTTCGGCTGGGATGACAGCGGGCTATGCAACCTCAGATGATATTTTATGGATTGGCCACGAAGGCCTTGCAGATGTTCAAGAGAAAAGGCAGATAGATTCCCTGACCATTTTCAGGATGGCATCTATTGCAAAACCGATAACGGCTGTGGCGATTATGCAATTACATGAAAAAGGGCTCCTGGACCTGGATAAGCCCATTTCTACCTACATCTCAGACTTTCCGATCAAAGGTGGAAACGCCATATCTGTCCGGCATTTATTGCAACATTCTTCTGGAATGGGTGGGTATAAATCCGCCAAAGAATCTGAGACGACAAAAGAGTATCCAACTTTAGGGGACGCAATCAAGGTTTTCGAAAAAAGGAAGCGCAAATTTTCACCGGGAAGCGATTTTCATTATACCACTTATGGATACGTTGTGCTGGGGTGGGTGATTGAAAAGATTAGTGGCGTCTCCTACGAAGCCTACATCCAGAAGAATATATTGGATGAGGTCGGAATGCAGCATACTGGTGTTGAGAAATTCTCGCAGACAATCGCTCACCAAACAAAATCTTATTCGCAGAAAAACCGTGATCTCCGAAAATATGATCCGGACAAAAATGAGATCGAAGAAAGGGGAAGAACAAATCTCAGCAATCGGATTCCGGGTGGTGGATTTTTTACCACTGCTGAAGATTTGCTAAAGTTTGGCCAGGCCATCTTAGACCATCAGTTAATCAGCGAAACATCATTGAAGATGTTATGGAAAGATTCTGGGCTGAAAAAGGAAGGCAATCCGTACGGTATGGGGTGGTTTCTGTATGGTGAAAATCCTGAATACGGGCCCGTCTACGGACATAGTGGGGCACAGAGTGGTGCTTCAACGCAATTGATGCTTGTGCCGCAGGAAGACATGGTTTTTGTTGTGTTGTCCAATACCTCACATACCTGGGGCCATATTTTTGGGGTGGCAGTTGCTTTGTTTGAGATTGGCGTGAAAGACAAAAATGGAGAATAGGCGCTAAAAATTCATACGTTTCATAAAGCAAAAACGCAGAGGATGAGTGATCATTCTCTGCGTCCTTTGTTTCAGGTAGATGTCTCAGTTTTAGCTCGCTGCTCTGAAGTTGATCAGATTGGCAGATAAAAGCTTTTCACTGGCTACATCCAGAGTGATGTGATAATGCTCTACCTCACTGTCTGGCATGTCGAACATGATGTCCAGCATGTCGTGCTCGAGGCGC
>JBCBZF010000019.1:0-19226 GCA_039815525.1 Bacteroidota bacterium
AAAACTTTGTTTGGGTGCTTCAGGTAACTCCCGTTTTTTACCCCATTCATTCAAGCGATTGTAGATCAAAGGACGGGGGAAACTTCTTATCATTTTACGTCCCCACTTTCCGGCTCGCTGGAAACGGCTGGATTTGGCCATCAGACGGCCCACCCATTTCATGCTACGTGTTTTGGATGCAGACAAATGCCCTTCCTGTGCAATGATCTGTCGCCATTTGTAGAGCTGTTGATGAATATCGATTTTCACCGGACAGACATCGGAACAACTACCACAGAGGGTTGAGGCAAAAGGCAGGTCGCTGTATTTTTTCAAATCCAAACCAGGCGTCAGGATGGAGCCGATCGGCCCGGGGACAGTGTATCCATAACTATGACCACCGCTACGGCGGTAAATCGGACAGGTGTTCATGCAGGCTCCGCAGCGGATGCATTTGAGTGAATTGCGAAAGTCTTCGCGGCCCAATTGATTGCTCCGGCCATTGTCCACGATGACAATGTGCATCTCGCCGCCCGGCTTGGGACGATGGTGATGCGAAGTATAAATGGTAATTGGTTGTCCGGTGGCCGAACGGGCCAGCAAACGGGTAAATACACCTAAATCCTTTTGCTTTGGAATGATCTTTTCCATTCCCATACAATGAATCTGCACCGGGGACAAATGCACCCCCATATCAGCATTCCCTTCATTGGTGCAGACCACCACACCGCCAGTTTCGGCTACAGCAAAATTCACCCCGGTCAATGCTGCATCTGCCAGAATGAATTTCTGACGAAGATGCTGGCGGGCTGCTTCAGTCAGATAAGTAGGATCAGAAGCGCCTTTTTCGGTTTGTAATTTCTCGTGAAATAAGTCGCCGATCTCTTCTTTCTTTAAATGAATGGCCGGCATCACAATATGACTGGGCGGTTCTTCTTTTAGCTGAATGATGCGTTCCCCCAAATCGGTATCCACGACTTCAATGCCTTTTACTTCCAAAAATTGATTGAGGTGGCATTCTTCGGTGAGCATGGACTTGCTTTTGACCAGGCGCTTCACTGCATGTTTTTCCAGAATCTCATGGACAATGCGGTTATGGTCAGCAGCAGTAGCAGCCCAGTGAACCTGTACACCATTGGCCGTTGCCTTGCGCTCAAACTCTTCCAGATATTGATCAAGATGACTCAGGCTGTGATCCTTGATCTGAGACGCCAACTCACGTAATTGCTCCCACTCATCTATTCCATGAGCGGCCTTGTCCCGTTTTTCGCGGACATGCCAGAGAGCGGCATCATGCCAATCAGTGCGGGCTTCATTTTCGATAAAAGCGGCGGCTTTTTCGGGGTGTGGCATCGTTGATATTCTTTTATGGTATCGGTCGCGGACCGGATTTTCCTCCATCGGTCGCGGACCGATGTTACGATCTATGATGAGGTTATTTTTGTTCCATTGAGAATCTCCGCCAGATGGCGGACGGGTAATTGCTGGCCTTTGCGTCGAATCAGACCCTCGAGATGCATGAGGCAGGACATGTCCCCGGCAACGATAACCTCGGCGCCATTGCGCTGATGGTCAGCGATGCGGTCTTGGCCCATTTTGACGGAAATGGATGCTTCATTCACGGCAAAAGTTCCGCCGAAACCACAGCATTCATCACTGCGATCCAAGTCAACCATTTCTACCCCATCTACCATCGATAAAAGTTGGCCGATCTTTGAAAATGCAGGACCATTTCGCTCTGAACTTTGGCCCAATCGTAATCCACGCAAACCGTGGCAGCTTTGATGCAGACCAATTTTGTGCGGAAAGCTCACATCAATTTTATCCACCTTCATTACATCCAGCAGAAACTCAGCTAAATCCAGGGTTCGATTCCGGATATGCTGAACGGCTTCCGTCTGTGGAACGATGTCATAATGTTTTCGCACATGATATGTACAACTCCCTGAGGGTGCGACGATGTAGTCAAATTCGGAGAACAACTCAACGAAATGCTGATAGGCGGCTACGGCATCCTGTTCGCAGCCGCTATTGGCCATCGGTTGACCACAGCAGGTCTGCCCTTGTGGATAGACCACTTCGCAGCCCAACTTTTCCAGAAGCTCCAGGCTCGCGATGGCGACCTGGGGATAAAATTGATCAACATAACAGGGGATGAACAAAGCCACTTTCATCAACGCAGAATCAAAGGTGTATGCTTGCGGAGCGCGTAGTGTTTTTTCAAAAATTTCCTGGTGGTTTTGCTGCCTGACATCACCAAAGCTGCACCCAAAGCCGATCCCAACGGAGCCTTGGTGGTGCGCAGTTTTTGATCTGGGAAATGTGCAGAAAGCAATTTGACAAATATATCATTGTCGGTAAATCCACCATCTACATACAATTTATGGATCTTTCCTGAACCCACGGCCAATTGCGTGCTTTTTGCCTGTAAATCGACCAATTCTCTCATCAGTTGGTGGTAAGCGAGTTCGTAGGAAGCAAATGGCTCTAGACGATTTTCGGAAGGCTGATCCTGACGGGGTGGCAGGCTTTGAAAGGAAAAATGCGGTTTGTCTGAGGTTTGTTGATAGAGTTTGGAATCAAAACCAATTGACCGATGCTTTTCATATGCCTGCTGATAATGATCCGCCAATATCCGAACCTGAATTTTGTATTCATTCCCTAAAAACAAACGAGCCGCTTTGATACCTTTCCCATCGGTGCGCATATAGTTGAGGCAATCCGCTGATAGTTCTGCTGCCGTGAGTGTTTCCTGATTAAATGGATTAAGGGAAATGCTCCAGGTTCCGGTCGAGATAAGGGTAAAGGGTTTGCGATCGCTCCGGACAAATGGCAAAAGGGCCGCTGAGCTGTCGTGGATTCCCACCCCGATTGTCAGTTTTCTACCCTGATAATTCACATTCACACTGGTCGCCGTATCGACGATGGGGGGCAGAATCCGGTCAATGCCTTCGGCATACACCCACGCATGATAGTCCTGTTTTTCAAAATCCCACAATGCGGTATGACAGCCAATACTCGTAAACTCGCTCAATGGAATGCCAGTAAACAGATAGCTCAGATATTGGGGCAAATGCATGGCATAGCGAACCTTGGCAAAGAGATCCGGCCGGGCATATTTGAGCCAATAAATTTGCAGACCGGAATTGAGCATCGCCAATGGTGGGGAAGCAGTCTGACGCGCGATTTTTAGTGGATCACCATACTTCTGATAAAAGCTTTCCAGAATCTCCTGCGGATAGTCTTTGGTGTAATTGTAGAGATGACCGATCGGCTGGCCGTTCTTGTCGATATAGACAAAACTGGCGCCGTAGGTCGAGAAATTAAGGGATTTGACTTTGTATGTTTCTGAGGCGAACAATTCGTCAAAACTACGTTTCAGCCAATCCTCTATGGCCTGAAGATCATCGGTTGGATGTCCGTCCTCGTCCTTGATTTCATTAAAACGTACATATTCCTGATGGACTTGCTGATAGTCCTTGTCGAAAAGGAACAGCTTTTTGTTGGTTTTACCGATATCGAAGATGGCGATCATTTGAGGGGAGAGGTGTCAGGTGAGAGGGGAGAGTCAAGGAAGCAGAGAAAGGTGGCAGACAAGATGTGGGGAGTTCCAGTGAGTCCATATTTTTCCACTCTCCCCTGACTCCTCTCACCTGCCGCCTGCTCACAATCCTGTGGCAATGGTCTTTGCGCCACGTTGATCAACGAGTTTTTGTCGCACTTTTTCTGCTCGATACACAGCGATCGGGTCAATTGCACCACCTTTTCGTTGCCGAACTTCCTGCACCAGCGGGCGCACATCGGTTTGGAAGGCATCCATCAGAATATCTTGACAAAGGCTGACATCATTCTCAGCCTGGGAATTGGCCAGCGCTTCCTGATCCACCAATAAGGCCTTGGCATGGGCAATTTGAATCGCATCCAGACTTTGTATCAGATCTTCCAACGGGTCTTTCAAATTATGGCTGGCATCAATCATATAAGCAATGGGAGGATTGTGGGCTGTATTGTTGTTCATGCCCCACACCAATTCATTGAAGATCAAAAACAACTGATAGGGTTTGATACTGCCCACTGTCAGATCATCATCGCCATACTTGCTGTCATTGAAGTGAAAACCGCCCAGCTTTCCGATGCCAAGCAAAGTGGACACGATTTGTTCAATATTGGTATTGGGTAAATGGTGGCCCAGATCTACCAGACAAAAAGCTTTTTCCCCACATGACTCCGCCAACCAATGCGAAGTCCCCCAATCCTGAATCACGGTCGAATAGAAATTCGGTTCGTAGGGTTTGTATTCAATGAACATCTGCCAATCTGACGGAAGCGCCTGATAAATTTCGCGCAAAGCATCTCTGGTGTTGAAGAGATTGTGGCGAAAATTGGCCTGACCGGGAAAAGACGTGCCATCGGCCAGCCAGACGGTGATGGACTTCGAACCAAGGGCAATGCCGTGTCTGATCACCTCGATATTGTGGTCAATGGCTTGCCGACGGATCTCCCTTTTCGGATGACAAAGTGAGCCAAATTTATACGATAAAGACTGCCCCGGCTGATCCTGAAAGGTGTTCGAATTGACCGCATCGAAGGTGAGATTGTGTTCGGCCGCCAGTTGGCGGATCGCATCAGCATATTTCGGAATATCCCAGGGGATATGGAGCGAGATTGCCCCGGCGCAGGCGGTGAGTTGGTGGAGCAGACCGACATCAGCGATTTTTTCTTCCAGATTCCGCGGCTCACCACCTCCCGGAAAGCGTCCAAATCGCGTCCCACCGGTCCCCAACGCCCAACTGGGAATCGCGACCTGGAAGGATGCCAGCTGTTCGAGGACCGGGGCGATTTCTATGCCTCGGTCCTGCAGTTCCAGTGAGCGGTTCTCAAAGCGTCGCCGATGGCGGCTTTGTTGTTGGTTATGGTGGTGGATGGTGTTGATTGGAAGCATATATTCAGGAGAGAGGCGTCAGGTGAGAGGTGAGAGTTTGGACGAAAGTCGTAGCATCGGTCCGCGACCGATGCAGAAGGCTGATCATCATGGATTGAGGTCCTGGCTGGGACGTCCCATCCCCCGCGACCCAAACCACAAAATCGTCCCGGCCAGCATCAACCATTTGCATACATCCAGCCCGATGACATCAAAAAAGACCAGAAAGGCTGGCAAACCGGTCAGCGTCAATCCGATCAATCCGATGCATTGTTTCAGAATCTTCATGTGACTGCGAGGGTTTTAGGATAAAATATTTTGCTCAGACCGATGTATAAAGCGGCGGCCACAAACCAACCCGGCAGGCCGAGGAAAAACAATTCGATGCCCAGTATGGCATTACCAACGCCCAGACAAAGCAAGAGCGTCAGGCCCCAGGTCAGGGCAGCAGACAGGTTCAGCTTACTGCCCGATACTTTTGCATAATTGGGTTGAAGGTTCAGGCCGGAAAACAGATAGTGATCAATGAAAATGATGGCACCCATTGGCATGAGGATCAGGCCATAAAGGGCCACAAATTCAAGCAATTGCATGACCAGCGCCGGGAAACAGGCAGCAAGGGTGGTGATGCTGCCGACCACCAGGGTTACTTTCCAGGTTTTCCAGTTGGGAGCGATTGCCTGCAGGGCCAGTCCCGCCCGATAAATGGTCGGATTGGCGGTGGTCCATCCGGCGATGATGACACAGATCGCCCCGGCAATGCCGGCGGCACGATAAGCAACCGGTCCCGGTGCAAATTCATCACTACCCTGGCTTTCGATCAGAAAGAGGGCGTACAAAATACCGGAGGCCAGCCAGGCAATATAATGTCCGATGTACATGCCAGCCGCTGAGCCCAAACCAGCTTTCCAGTCTTTGGCGTAGCGCAGGATCGACATATCGGCCATGCCGATGTGCATCGCCATATTGCAAAACCACCCAAAAAACAGCACATGCCAGAAGGTGAATTTACTTTCCCCATCGAGGGGCACACCCGTCCAGATTTTGCTTTCTGCCACCGACCAGAAATCCCCGAAAGAAGTAACGCCTAGTTCCGGTAGCACCGCAACGGCAGCCGCGACGAAGACCAGAATCATCCAGGGCGCCGCGGCATTGGCAAATTTTGACACCAGATTGTAGCCAAACATGGCGACGACGGTGGTGATACTTCCCACCGCAATCACCGCGATGATCCAGCCAATACTATTGGGATAGAAGTCGCCCAGCGATGGCATCGCCATGTCGAAAGGAATCCCAACCGCAGTAGCAGACACGGCAATCATGGAGCCAGCCAGAAAGCAAAACATCATCGCGTTGACGATGTTGTAGGCGTTTGTCAGCCAGCTACCACAGATTTTTTCCAGCTGATAATAGAGCGTGATGCGGGTTTTGACAGCAATGGGTGCACAGAGAAAGGCCCAACTGAGCACTGCCAGCAAATTGCCGAGCAGCAAACCTAGAACCAGATCGCCGGCGGCGACCCCATGGGCCACGAACAATGGCCCAATCACAAATTCAGTTCCTGCGGTGTGTTCACCAGCATAGAGCCCCCAAAACGATCGGGTGCTCTTGAGCTTATCCGGCGGAATCGGTTCCCGCTCGTGCTCATTGACGGCTTCGAGTTGTTTGACGAGTTTGTTTTTCATGAGGGGTCAGGAGTCAGGGGAGAGGTAAGAGTGAGGGGAGAGGTGTCAGGCGAGAGGGGAGAGTTCGAACAATTGTTCAACTCTTTCCTCTCACCTCTCTCCTCTCACCTGACAAATGCCGCCGCAATCCCTCCGTCTACATTGAGGGTATTGCCGGTACTTTTGGTGAGTTCAACCAGAAAGGCATAAACCCCATTGGCAATGTCTTCCGGGAGAATGATTTCATTGAGGATGGTCCGCTTCGCGTAGTGCGCAGGCAGATCTTCGACTGCCACGCCATAGGCTTTGGCCCTTCCTTCGGCCCATTTGCCTTCCCAGATTTTGCTGCCAACAATGACGGCATCTGGATTGACAGTATTGACACGGATTTTATTTTTACCAAGCTCTGCGGCGAGCAGACGGGTCATATGGGCCTGGGCGGCTTTGGCGGTGCCATAGGCTACATTATTGGGGCCGGAAACGAGGGCATTTTTGCTCACGATATTGACGATATCGCCGCCCAGGTTCTGCCGGTTCATGATGTTGACGCCTTCGCGGGAGACCATAAACTGCCCTTTGGACAGGACATCATTCATCAGATCCCAATCGGCATCAGAGGTCTCTGTCAGGCTACGTGAAACCGCCAGACCAGCGCAATTGACCACAATATCCACCCCACCAAATTCCAGACAGGCTTTTTTGTAAGCTGCTTCAATGGAATCGGCTTTGGTCACATCACAAACCGCATAAGTAGAAGCATCTCTGGGAAAAGTCTGATTGGCTTCGACCAGACGCGCTTCATTCAGATCCGTGAGAACCACCACCGCGCCTTCGGCTTGCAAACGATCGGCAATGGCTTTGCCAATGCCGCCCCCACCGCCGGTGATCAGGGCAATCCGCCGTGAAAGTGGTTTTTCAGGCGGCTGCCGTTTCAGCTTGGCTTCTTCCAGCAGCCAGTATTCAATGTTGAAGGCTTCCTGCCGGGACAGAGCGGTATACTCCGAAATGGCTTCAGCGCCGCGCATCACATTGATGGCATTGATGTAAAATTCGCTAGCGACCCGGGCAGTTTGTTTGTTCTTGGCGAAAGTAAACATGCCCACGCCGGGATAGAGAATCACGACTGGATTGGGGTCCCGCATCGCGGGGCTGTCCGGATGCTTACAGCTTTCATAGTATTCTTTGTAGGCTTCCCGATAGGTCGCAAAAGCGGGTTCCAATTGGCTTTTGACCACTTCTGCATCGCGCAAATCCGCATCCGCTGCCAGTTCCAGCACCAATGGCTGAATTTTGGTGCGCAGAAAGTGATCCGGACAGGAGGTACCCAAAGGCGCCAGTTTGCTGAGGTCATGGCTGTTGACAAATTCCAGCACCCGATCATCATCGGTGAAATGACCGATCATTTTCTTTTCACTGGAACACAAACCTCTCAATAAAGGCGCAAGCAAGGCAGCCTGCGCTTTGCGTTGTTCAGCCGGCAGGGATTCTCCCTTTTGCCCACCAAAAACAGGCCCTTTTTCCCCAGTCTTTCTTCTATGTATTCGGAAGCAGTTTCAATCACTTCCAGGCTGTTCATATAGCAATCATAGGAAGTATCGCCCCAGGTGAAAAGGCCGTGCCCCCCCAGTACGATGCCACGAATATCAGGATTCTCACTCAGGCACTTCTCCAATTGCAGCGCCAGATCAAAACCAGGTCTTTGCCAGGGCACCCAGCCCATTTCATCGCCCCAGATTTCTTTGGTGATGGCCTGACTGTCTTTGGCTGCAGCAATGGCAATCAGCGCATCCGGATGAAGGTGATCGATGTGTTTGAAGGGCAAAAGGCCATGGAGAGGCGTATCAATCGAAGGGGCGCGACTGTCCAGATCATAAATGCAATGGTAGAGTAAGCCTACCATTTCATCTTCAAATTCCAGACCGCGATACATATTTTTCAGATTCCGCAAGCGTTCGGTGTACAATCCGGCAATGCCTTTACGCGTCAGGGTACCGATGTCTCCACCAGAACCTTTCACCCACATCACTTCGGTTTCGGCACCAGTCAGCGGATCTTTTTCCATGGTTTTACAGCTGGTGTTGCCGCCGCCAAAGTTGGTGATACGCAAGTCTGCGCCGAGAATATTTGAACGGTAGAGAAAGAGAGCCACCTCATCTCCGGCTAGTTCAGCCGCTTTGGCTTCGTCCCAGAGATAGTCGACATGCTTGAAAGTCTTGATCATCGTGTAATGTTTCTGTGCAGTGATTGAGGGTGAAAAATAGAAAAGCCTGATGCCGCTCCCGTTCTGCACCATGCTGCTTTTTGGAGAAAAACTACGAAAAATGCATGAAAAAAGCGGTTCTGCATCTGCTGCAAAACCGCTTTCTCGATTTTAAAAATGATCAGTTTCTTATTTCTCCCGATACCAGTACTGGGTCCGGCCCAAAAGCGAGAAGCCTACGTAGCCTCTAACTTTGAGTTTATCTGCACCCTGCAAGGCCACGTCGCAGCCGTATACTTTACCGTTCTTTGGATCAAGGATTTTGCCATTTTCCCACACACCGTCTTTGTCTTTCTTCAGGCCTTTCATGATGACCATACCACGTACTTTTTGCTTATAACGCGGATCGTCTTCGTCGCATTCATTACAAACCGGGTCCTGTTCTTCTTCCGGCTCGCGAAAGAGTTCGATCACTTTACCATATAGCTTTCCATCTTCTTCATAGATTTCAACAATTGATTTTGGCTTTTCGGTTTCATCATCGATGGTTTTCCATTTTCCGATCACAGTATTCTGAGAAAAACCATATGCGACACAACCAATCATCAGGAAGGTCAATGCCAATGGGCGAAGGAATTTTTTCATGAGAAAGTTTGTTTTAGTTCTGAGAGAAGGAAAATTAAGCATTTTCCGAACGTCAATAAATACTGTCGAGAGAAGAATTTATTGTATCTGACGATTAGACGACGGCAGATATTTTTCGTCATCCGAAAAAACATATTTTCTCATCATAAGTCCTCCGTGTGGTGAAAGTGGGAAAGAAATCTGTTACCATTTTTCCATTCCCTGCGTCCCAATCATACCAAAACACCCAGCTTGGCCGTATCTTTTATTGCAATTTGCTCTTCCTATGCGCCAAATTCTTACGTTTTCGATCATTATTGTCCTCTTTTATGGTGGACGCAGTTTCTTTTTTTCAGGAGAACAGAAAACTGAGAAGGCGGTCAAGACGGCAGAAAAGAAGCCCAAAGTCGATCCACTCACAGAAATACTGAAAACTGCGCACGATCTCGTCGGATCTCCCTATCGGGGTGGAGGTCGCACACCCGAAGGTTTCGACTGTTCTGGTTTTGTGGGCTATGTTTTTGCCAGTCAAAACATCCAACTTCCCCGCTCAAGTAAGGCCATGGCCAAAGCGGGGAAAGAAGTCGGACCCGGTGAATGGGAAGCAGGAGATTTATTGTTTTTCCAGGGGAGCAATCAATCTGATCCGTCAATTGGCCATGTTGGTATTTTGTATGAGAAAAAAGGCGATCAAATTTATATGGTGCACGCCAGCAATCGTGGAGTTGTCATTGATGACATTAGCAGGATGCGGTATTATCGGGATCGATACCTGATGGCACGCCGGGTGATCGACTGATGAGGGGAATGAAATTTTTTAGCTGATTTTGCCTTTTGTGGTGCGGCATCACTTTTGTAGCTTTGTTGTCTCGAAAATGAATGTTCTTTGCATATCCATGCAATCGAAAGATATCCTGCATGAATACCAATGCTGTTTTTTTAAACCTAACACGTTGACAATTGGAGACGTAGCTCGCAGCGTCAAGGGCGGGCCCCACCACTTCGGTGGCGATGCTTCGGCTGATCAGGGGATTACCGACACACTGTGGCGGCTCCATACATGCTTATTAGGGCGGTTTAATTAAACCCATAGTATTTGTGCAGGTTTTTTTGTTCCAGGTGAGAAGGGACAGGAGAGAGGAAAGAGTGGTCGATAATGGGCGCCTTCTGAATTTCCTATCGACCATCGACTCTGCTCTCACCTGACACCTCCCCCCTGCATCCTTATCCCATCATATATTTTTTTTCATTTTTCACGAACATTTTTCCATGTTTGCCCGTTAGTTTCAGATGCAACTAAATGGGTATGTCAAAAATCCCTTATAAACATGATGACATGGGCCGTCTGGTCGGTATGACCGGACGTTTCATGGAGCGCCTGGTCAATCAACGCCTCAAAGAGGCTGGACACGAAATGGACCTGATGCACTGTATTGTCCTGAAACATCTCTGGATGGAAGATGGACGCATTCAGCAGGCGTTGGGCGATTTTGCTGGTCGGGATAAAACCCGCATGACACGGGCCATCGATCTCTTAGAAAAACAAAATATCGTGGTCAGGGTGCCTGATCAGCAGGATCGTCGGCATAAACGAATCTTTTTGACCCATAAAGGTCGTGCGCTGGAAAATGAACTCGAACCCCTCATGATCCAGGCGATGGAAGATACCATGGCCCACATCCCTTTAGAAGAAATCCAAATATGTAAAAGCGTTTTGCAAAGAATGATGAACAATCTCAGCGAGATTCATTCGTCCTAATCGTTGCAAACGAAACAATAACACTTGAAACCAATCAGATAACTCAGTTTTCACCATGTCTTCCAGAAAAGTCATCATCACCAGTGTGATCGTTTTGGCCATCCTGTTGGCAGGAGCAGGCATATCCAGAACGATCTCCAGTCAGAAAAAGCCCGCTCCAAGGGTGGAGAGCAAGGCGCAGGTCAAACAGGTGAGTAGTCAGAAGGTTGCTGCCAGCAGCAACCCAACCCAGATTGCCATTACCGGCCGCCTGGTCGCCGACCAGAAAATCGACATCTTCTCCGAAGTCGGAGGGGTCCTCAAGCCAGAAAGTCGCCGCTTCCGGGAAGGAAATTACTTTTCCAGGGGCGCAGCGTTGATCAACATCGAAAATCGTGAACAAGCCCTTAATATGCTGGCTCAAAAAAGCAGCCTGATGAACCAGATCACGCTGATGATGCCAGATCTCAAAACTGACTTTGCGGACAATTTTCCTGCCTGGCAACAGTATCTCAATGAGTTTGATGTCAACAAGACGCTACAGTCGCTGCCAGAGCCGAAATCAGACAAGGAGCGCTTTTTTGTCTCAGCCCGCAATCTTCACAATCTCTACTACAGCATTAAAAGTCAGGAAACCCGCTTGCGGAAATACATCATCCGCGCCCCCTTCAATGGCCGGGTCTCTGAGTCCATGATCACGGAAGGCACACTGGTCAGAGTCGGACAAAGACTGGGAACATTTTTTAACCCCAACTCATACGAACTGGAAGCAGCAGTAGGATTGGATGAACTGGAATATGTGAAAGTGGGCAACGAGGTCAAACTGTCGTCAGATAATTTGAAACAAAGCTGGACGGGAACTGTCAGGCGGATCAGCGATGTGATTGATCCCAATACCCAAACTGCTCAGGTTTTCATCTCGGTCCGAGGAAAGGGATTGCGGGAAGGCATGTATCTCAGTGCGGATGTACAAGGCCGCAAACTGGACGAAGTACTGGAAATCGAGCGTGCTTTGCTGGTCAATGACAACCAAATCTACATTGTCAAAGACAGCGTTCTGGCGCTTCACACAGTCGAACCGGTCAAATTTTCCGGGGAAAAAGTGCTGATCAAAGGCGTACCAGACAGCACCACCATTCTCAGCGAAGTGATTGTTGGTGCCTATGAAGGCATGAAAGTGCGGACCTACTAATCCCCAGCCATGAATAATCTGATTCAATATTTCATCAAATATCCCATTGCCGGGAATCTGCTGATGGTGATGATTGCCATCTTCGGCATCTTTGGACTGTCGAGTATGCGGACCACTTTCTTTCCGGAGAATGATTTTCGCACCATCGTCGTCCAGACCACCTTACTGGGCGCTTCGCCAGAAGAAATTGAGGAAGGCATTGTCGCCAAAATCGAGGACAATCTGGAAGGCCTGACCGGTGTACGCCGCGTAACCTCGGTTTCAAGTGAAAACAGCGGCCGGGTAGCGGTAGAGATTGAGCGGGCGTATGACACCGAGCAGCTGTTGCAGGATGTCAAAAATGCAGTTGACCAGATCAACTCTTTTCCAGTCAACATGGAATCACCGGTGATTTACAAACAGGAATCACTCACCCAGGCAGTAGACTTTGCTATTTCCGGTGAAACCGACCTGCGGACACTCAAATCTTTCGGACGGGACATCAAAAATGATCTGCTGGCCATGGATGGGATTTCAAAAGTCTCACTGAGTGGTTTTCCAGCAGAAGAAATTGTCATCAATATCCGCGAAAACGACCTGCGCCGCTTTAACCTCACCTTTAATCAGGTCAGTCAGGCGGTCGCAGCGGCCAACCTGGAACTCAGCGGTGGCACCATTAAATCGGAGCGGGAAGAATTGCTGATCCGTAGTCGGAATAAAGAATATTATGCCCCCGAGTTGGCTGATATCGTGGTGGCAACCGCACCAGATGGCCGGCGGGTGTTGCTCAGTGAAGTAGCAGATGTAACAGACAGTTGGGCAGAAAATCCCTCTCGTGTATACATCAATGGCAAACCCGGCGTCGCCGTCAAAGTATCCAATACCACCAGCGAAAACTTGCTAGAGATTGCCGAAAAAGTCCGGAGTTACATTGATGAATTCAATGAGAAGAACGACGTCATCCAGGCTTACATCATCGTAGATGGGTCCATCGTACTGGACGAACGGATCAGTCTGCTGACGGAAAATGGACTGGTTGGATTTCTTCTGGTGGTTTTATTGCTGGCAATGTTTCTCCAAATCCGGCTGGCCTTCTGGGTCGCCATTGCCATTCCGCTTTCCATTCTGGGTACCTTTATCATCGCCTCCTTGCTGGGGGTCAGCATCAATGCCCTTTCACTCTTTGGGTTGATCCTGGTGATTGGGATTCTGGTGGATGACGGGATTGTGATCAGTGAAAATATCTACCGGCATTGGGAGATGGGGAAAAAACCGCTGGAAGCGGCCCTGGATGGAACCATGGAAGTTCTTCCCGCCGTTTTGTCGGCCATTCTGACCACCATTGTGGTTTTCTCCGGCTTCCTTTTTCTGGCAGGCATTACCGGCGATTTCTTCAAAGACATTGCCATCGTGGTGATCCTAACCCTGACCTTTTCTCTGGTGGAAGGTGCCTTTATCCTCCCCGCTCACGTAGGACACTCGAAAGCACTCAATCCGGATCCTAGCCCGCCCACTGGTGTTTTGGCATTCCTCACCAAAATTCAAAATACGCTCTGGGGCTTCATGGACTTCCTCAAGGATCGCATGTACGCCCCTTTCCTCCGCTTTTTCATGCGCAACTCCATTTTGGGGCTGGTCATACCAGTAGCCTTGCTGATGATTTCATTCTCGCTGGTCGGGGGTGGATTTGTCAAAGTATCTTTCTTCCCAGTGATTGAGGCGGACTTTCTTTCTGCCAAGCTCAAAATGCCAGCCGGAACCCGTGAAGGCATTACCCAGAAATGGCTGGACCACATGGAAAATGCAGTCTGGGAAGTCAATGAGACGCTTAAGAAAGAGCAGCCTGGCAACAAGGATTTGGTCACCATCATCTCCAAAACCCTGGGGAGTGCGGGTGGACAAAATCCGAATCCCACCGGTGGCGGTGGTTCGACTTCCTATCAAGGCAATCTGCAGATCAATCTGTTAACCTCGGAAGAACGGATTTTCACGGCTGGTCAAATCGCAGACTCCATCCGGAAAGCCATTGGTGTGATTCCCGGCGCGGATGAGTTTACAGTCAGTTCGCAAACGCCCTTTGGCAAACCAGTTGACATCGCCATCATCGGCAATGACCTGGACGAACTGGCCGCCGCCGCAGAAATGTTCAAGGATTCCCTCTCTGCCATGGCTGACCTTCGTGATGTCACCGACTCCAATCAGGAAGGCATCCGCGAGCTCAATATCACGCTCAAGGACAAAGCTGAATTATTGGGTCTCAACCTTCAAACGGTGGTGGCACAGGTGCGTCAGGGATTTTTTGGACTGGAAGTACAAAGACTGCAAAGAGGGGAAGATGAGGTCAAAATCTGGGTACGCTATGCGTTGGCGGATCGTTCATCGGTTTCGGACTTGGAAGACATGCGCATCCGGACGTCCAGCGGTCAAACCATTCCTCTGCGTGAAATCGCCAATCTGGACATGGGCCGCGGCGTGATTTCGATCAACCGTATCGACGGCAAGCGCGAAGTGCGGGTCAATGCTGATCTTGCCTCCGAAGATGTTTCTTCTCAGGATGTCACCAATGAGATCGATACCCGCATCATTCCCGCCGTGCAGGCTGCTTACCCAAGTGTGTCTTTCTCTTTTGAAGGACAGGTCAGACAAAATGCCGACACCGGAGAATCTGCCGGCAAGGTCTATCCGATCATCTTCATCCTGATGATTGCCATCATCATGCTGACGTTCCGCTCGGTCAATCAAACACTGGCCGTGCTGCTCATTATTCCATTCGGTATGATCGGGGTCTTATTTGGCCACTTTCTCATGGGCAAATCGATTTCCATCATCCTGTCAGGTCTGGGTATTCTGGCCTTGATTGGGGTCATGGTCAATGATGCGCTGGTTTTGGTCAGTGCACACAATACCCTGATCAAAGAAGGTAAAAAGTTCCGGGATGCCTTATACGAAGCAGCCGTCTCACGTTTTCGTCCCATCTTTTTGACCTCACTGACCACCATTGCCGGTTTGGGGCCATTGATGTTTGAGACCAGTTTCCAGGCGCAGTTTCTGATTCCGATGGCGATTTCGATTGCCTTTGGTTTGGGGGCGGCCACCTTGATCATCCTGATTACCCTGCCTTCTCTGCTGATGTTGTTTAATAATTACAAAGTCTACACGATTTGGTTGTGGGAGGGAAAAAAACCTGACGAAACTTCAGTAGAACCAGCTCTGCCTGGCAGGAGAACCAACTATGTACTCTGGGTAGGCATTTTCATCGGGATTGTCTCCATCATGGTAGGGATCAATTCATTGTTTGGCTAACAGCATATTCAATTTCAGACAAATGAAACCATATATCATATCACTCCTGATTCTTCTGCCGACATTGGGCTTCGCCCAGGACATGCTGCGGCTGGAGGAAGCCGTTCAGGTGGCCATGGAGAACAATTTCGACCTCAAAATTGCCCGTCTCAATCAGCAGGTGGTGGAAAACAATGCCCATCCCGGCAATGCAGGTCTCTTTCCAAAACTGGACCTGACCGCGGGTGCCAATTACAGCAACAGCAATGGCTCGGCGACTTTTCCGGTTACGGATTCCGCGGGCAATCGGGTCATTGACCCGGCCACGGGCGAGCAAGTCACGCAGAAGGTCTCCGCCAATGGCATTGAGACCAATTCACAGAACATTGGGTTGGGCCTGACCTATACCGTCTTCGACGGCCTGGGCAATGTGTACAATTACCGGGTTCTGAAGACCAATGTACAACTATCGGATGCACAGACACGTGCTTTGATGGAAGGCACCCTCAGTCAGGTGATCAGTGCCTATTATCAGGTAGCTCGTTTGCAGGGCAATCTGCGCATCACCAATGAAAGTCTTTCGCTTTCACGGGATCGCCTCAATTTCATCAACAACCAGAATGAATTTGGGGTCTCCAATGGTTTGGCAGTGCTCAATGCCGAGGTGGACCTCAATACTGATAGCGTCAATGTGGCCACGGTAGAGATGAATCTCGCCAACGCCAAACGCGACCTGAATATGTTGCTGGGACGCAATCCGGGCGAAAGCTTCACGGTCTCGGAAGACATCAGTTGGCAGCGCAATCTGCGCATGGAAGACATTTACGAGCAGGCTCGCCAAGCCAATTCTGGTTTGGCCACGGCAGAATACAACCGAAAGATTTCGGAGCTGAACGTCCGCCTGGCCCAGGCAGGAACGTTGCCGCGCCTGGACGTAAACGTCAATTACGGCTTCAACCGCAACGACAATGGACCATTTGGCTTTGTGCGGACCACCACCGGTCTGGGCCTCAATGCCGGTGCCAATCTGAGTTTCAATATCTTCAATGGGAATCGCAGCCGGGTCAATAAGCAAAATGCCGAAATCTCTCTGGCCAGCAGCAATACCGCTTTGCAACAGGTAGAGCAGCAGTTGCTGCACGATGTACAAAATGCTTACGCCAATTATCGCAACAGCATTTCGATTTATCGATTGGAACAGAAGAACCTCGAAGCGGCCAAAGCAAATTTCAGTCGGACCAAAGAAACTTTTGAGTTGGGGCAAGCCACCAATGTGCAATTCCGCAATGCGCAGTTGAACCTGCAGCAAGTGGAGCAACGCCTCAATGAGTTGCAATACAACATCAAGTTGAATGAAACGGAATTGATGCGCTTAAGTGGGCAGTTGGTGCCGGTGGAAGCCGGATAAATTTCGGTCAAGACATATGTGAACATCTGTTCCCGGATTTCGGGAGCAGATGTTTTTTGTTTATAGCCGTTTCCTGAAAGCTCTGGAGCAAGGCGCAAGAGCCGTTCAGGATCTCTGACACCGCACCTGGACCTTTCACTTCGCACAAGCCCAGACCGAAGACCATATAAAAATTCACGCCGCTGGCCAGCGGGATGCCTTTCCGCTCGCCCTTCTGAGCCTGAAGCAGGAGAAAGCAGTGATCACATTTACTAAGATCCCGGAGCGGAGTCCGGGAAACGCACTTTGTACGGGCAGATTGTCTTTTGCTTCCCTTACGCAGAGCACGTTTCCTGAAGGCTCTGAAGCAACGCGGAAGAGCCGTTCAGGATCTCTGACTTTGTGTTTTGCTCACCACCTCCACACCAGTCCAGACCAAAGACCAGACAGAAAGTACTCCGCTGACCAGCGGGATGCATGTCAGCTCACCCGTATAGACCTGAAGCTGAAGAAAACAGTGATCACATTTACTGAGATCCCGGAGCGGAGTCCGGGAAACGCACTTTCTGCGGGCAGACCAAACCTGATTGGGGATCTCGTCCGGGAAACGTCTGAGGATTATTGACGAATTGGTTCGACACAGATGATAAGGTTTCTTCCAGAGAGGCATTTAAACGCAAATTGGAAAAAAACTTCGCTCACAGAGTTCACAGTCCTCCTACAATCCGTGACATATTTAAGAAAAAGATGATTTTTCTCCACTCTGCTGCATACGTCTATATCATGGCCAACACCAGACGAACAGTCGTGTATATCGGCTCAACAACAAATATTCGGAAAAGGATTTCTGATCATAGAAATCTGATCGGCTCTGGGTTTACAGCTAAATACCGATGCAGACATCTTGTCTATTTGGAAACATTTGATCGCATCACGGAAGCAGCAAAACGAGAAAAGCAGCTCAAAAACTGGCGTAGGAATTGGAAGAATGACCTCATTACTTCTCAGAATCCGGGCTGGGAAGATCTCTTTCCTAAGTTATTTGGATAAAGAACCAAAATACGTTTCCTGAAGGCTCTGGAGCAAGGCGCAAGAGCCATTCAGGATCTCTGAGACCATACCTCACTCTTTCACTTCGCACAAGTCCAGACCGAAGACCTACAACTTATATACTGCTCTTGAGCAGTTGACAAGCTGGATCGGCAGATGGGGCGGAGGGAGAGGGAATACAAGCATCACAACGGCAGAGATCCCGGATCGCACTACGTTTGTCCGGGAAACGCACTTTGTGCGGGCAGACCAAACCTGATTGGGGATCTCGTCCGGGAAACGTACTTTGTGAGTCGTCCGTTTCCTGAAGGCTCTGGAGCAAGGCGCAAGAGCCATTCAGGATCTCTGCTCCCATACCTTCCTATACCTCACTCTTTCACTTCGCACAAGCCCAGACCGAAGACCTACAACTTATATACTTCTCTTGAGCAGTTGACAAGCTGGATCGGCAGATGGGGCGGAGGGAGAGGGAATCCAGCCCATCACAACGGCAGAGATCCCGGATCGCACTGCGTTTGTTGGTCCTGGACTCGATCCAGGATGCGGAAACGTACTTTGAACGTAGTCTGTCTAATGGCATTGGCTATTTACGAAGCCCCACACCCTATTCCTCCTCCTCAGCCAAAACCTCCCGAAAAAGGTTCATCATGCGTGCATCTGGCTGCTGGCCGTCCTGTCGGTGCTGGAAATGCCGCCCGCCGCCGCCTCGTCGTCGACCAGGAAAGGCGAGATGGTAAAGCTGATTCGACTGGCAAACCCGTACGACACGCGACGCGCAGCGACGACGACGGAAAAAGTGCAGCGCAAACACTCGAAGTTGGAAAGCGCGCCGGAGTGGAAGGGTGCCTGGAGAGAAACGTCGCCTCTGTGGACTCCGAAGCTGGCCGCGCTGAGGGACCAGCACGAAGTCGCGAGCATGTCGAGAAGGAAGAACAGAGTCTCGAAAGAGACGCACTCGATATACTGCAGCGTCGAAGAAGTAAAAGAGTTCTTCGAGTACGTCTCGATTTGCGAGTATCGCGACTCTTGGAGGGAGATTCGGTGTTCGCTGACTTCTGCCAGGGACGTGTTCGTCATCGGCGTGCCCTCTCCTTCTGCCCAAGGCGGAGGCGGCACCGACGCAATTGTCGAACTCGTCGTCAAGAAGCAGAAAGTTGTCCACGATCCTCTCGCGCTCGCCATATACTCTCTCGACGAAGACGACGAAGAC
>JBCBZF010000786.1:0-3546 GCA_039815525.1 Bacteroidota bacterium
GATTGTCAGTTATTCTAGGTGGTTGTGGCGTTCGATTGGATGAATTGACCCCATTGTACATGGCATTTGCCAGGCAAGGTCAGTTTGCGTCTGCAAACTGGCTTCAAGACGAATCAGAAAAAGATTCTGTCCAATTGTTGAGTGCGGCCAGTAGTTATTTGCTCAGTGAAATGCTGACCACAGTGGCACGTCCTGACCTGCCCTTGCAATGGCAAAACAGCAGTCGCCTGCCACGTGTGGCCTGGAAAACCGGTACTTCCTACGGTCGGAAAGACGCATGGAGTGTTGGATACAACCGTCATTTTACGGTGGGAGTATGGGTCGGTAATTTTTCTGGTGAAGGCGTGCCCGGTCTCAATGGTTCTGCCTCTGCTGCTCCGCTCTTGTTTCAGATTTTTAACCACCTGGACTACGACAAGGAAAAAACCTGGTTTCCCCTACCTGCCGATCTGACCTACCGGGAAGTCTGCTCTGAAAGTGGCTTGTTGCCAGCGTCCTGGTGCAAAAATCGCATCACCGATGCCGCCATTCCGGGGATTTCACCCTATCATCGCTGCCAGCATCTCCGGGAAGTCTATATCGCACCAGATAGCAGCATTGCATACTGTATGAGTTGTCTGCCTGACAGTGGCTTTATCAAAGCGCTTTATCCTAACCACAAACCAGAAATGCTGAGCTATCTACGGCAAGGCCAGATCAATGTTTTGACCCCACCTGAGCATAATCCGGACTGTGAGAGGGTATTTGCAGATGGCGCACCCAACATTAGTTCCCCGGTAGATGGATTGACGTATTATGTCAACCCACGAGATTCTGCCTCCCTCAAATTGGCATGTGATGTCTCCTCAGACGTACACACTGTCTTCTGGTACGTCAATGATCGCCTGGTCAAAAAGACCAGTGCCGCTGAAAGCTTTTTTATCCAGCCAGAAGCGGGAGATTTGAAAATTTCATGTTCGGATGATCGCGGACGCAATTCAGATGTATTCATCCGGGTCAAACAATCCGACTTCTGAAAAGATCACAAACCCAATCTTTTCGGCGAGACATTTCACTTACATATCTTACATCTCCAGGCGTAAACTATCCCACTTCCTGAATTTTCGAGTTAAATTGTAAGAACAGTGATCCACAGGTATCTCTCTATTCATGGAATCTTCGGCTCTGATAAACCAAAGTTCATTCAATCTGCTAAAGGCCTCATTAGATCAAATTAATGAACCAATTGCGTGGTTTGATCAGGAAGGCTATTGTCATTTTGCCAATCAAGCCCTCTGCCAACTCGTCGAGAAACCAGATCATCGTTTGATCCTACTCAGTGGGCTTTTCCCAAACAATTTCCCCCAATACAACCTTCACGACCTCAGTCAGTTAAGCGAAGTACCACATCGAAATTTTTTATTATCAGCGGGGCGGGACCGTTATTTCGACGTTTCGGTTAACATCCATCCTTTGCCAGGCACACTCCCCATGCTTTTTCAATTCGTGGTTTCGATTCCATTGGCCATCATGCAACAAAAACAAGCCGATCGGATCCGTGAAAAATCTGAAAGCATCGTGTATGAAATGGCGCTCCGATACAAAGCCCTTTTCGACCAAACCTATGATGCCTTATTGATTGTTGAATGTGATAGTGGACAAATGGTTGACTTTAATGAGAAAGCCAACAGTTTGTTCTTCTACTCTCCAGAAGAACTCATTCGATTAAACATAGCCGATCTACTTACTGATCCAGCGCAACCTATGCGAGCCTGGCTGGGTGGAGAAAAAATCCAGGAATGTGAACTGAAGAAGAAAAATGGGCACGCTTTTGTTGCTGAAGTCAGCTTTACCCGCATGTATCCGCCTGATGATCACATCTGCTTTTTCGTGGTAAAGGATTTGACACAGCAAAAAAACATCGAAGCAAAAATTCACCAGTCTCATTCAAAGAACAAAGCCTTTTTTGAAGCCTTGCCAGCGATGTTTTTTCACAAAGATACCCGAAACAATATCCTGGACCTGAACCGCAAGGCAGCTGAAACCCTTGGGATGTCAAGAGATCAGCTGATCGGAGAAAATGTCAGAAGTATCCATCCGGACATGGCTGATTTGTACCATCGGGATGATTTAGAGGTGATAGAATCCGGCTCACCAAAGAATGGTATTCTGGAAAAGTTTCGCTTGCCAGACGGCAATTATATCTGGGGCAGGACGGAAAAGATTCCATACTTCAATGATACAGGCGAAGTGGAAGGAGTAATGGTTTTCACTTTTGATGTAACCGATCTCCAGAAGGCAAAGAAAAAGCTGGAGGAAAAAAACCAGCAACTAAAGAAGTACATCGAATCCAACTTACAGCTGGAAAATTTTGCCTACATCGCCTCTCACGATTTGCGTGAGCCTTTGCGGACCATCGGGCAGTTTTCCCAATTGATCACCAAACGTTATTGGGACCAGCTTGACCAATCGGGGCAAGAATTCCTCAATTTCATCAATGCTGGAGTTGAAAAGATGAACCGACTCATCAACGATTTGTTGCTTTTTTCGCGCGTCAATACACGCGAACTCACAGTGGAAGAATTGCCAACCGAAGCCCTGTTACGGCAGGTAGTCAATAGCCTGGCAACGGCGATATATGAATCAGAAGCGCAAATCAGATGGCAGAATCTGCCGGTTCAGGTCTTGGCTAACCAAACCAAAATCGCCCAACTATTTCAAAACCTCATTTCCAATGCCATCAAGTTCCGCAGAAAAGACAGTACACCAGACATATTTATCAAAGGAGAAGATCGCGGGCAGTATTGGCAGTTTTCGGTACAGGATAATGGCATTGGCATCTCGCCCGATTATTTTGAGAAGATCTTTCTCATATTCAAAAAATTACACAGCAAGGACCTTTATCCTGGTACAGGAATTGGGCTGGCTCTTTGCAAGCTGATTGTTGACCAGCACGGAGGTGAGATTTGGGTAGAGTCTGTCCCCGGAAAGGGAACCACCTTTCATTTTACCCTGGCCAAAATGCCTGACCTCAAGCGAAAAACCATTACGGAGCAGGATCGGGTCGAGGCGATGAACATTTTGCAAAACCTGATTGAACCACCTGAAGAGGTACACGAGTAGCTTCCTCTTCCAGGTAAGCGTCTCGCAGAAAGTTGATCAGGCTGCTTATTTCCTGGGCAGATAGCTGCGGGTGACCGGGCATGGGGGCATGATATTCTCCTTCTTGAAAGACGAATTTATTCCCTTTACCCTGACGAATCAGACAAACCAAAGCTTCTACTTCAGCCGTTAGGGCCGGATGATTTCGTAAGTCAGGAACCAATTTCCCTAGTCCCTGCCCGCTTTCGAGATGGCAGCTTGCACAATATTTCCGATACAAACGACCACCAGCATTGTCCAGCGGATCATTGGCCAGGGTTCGCCAAATCAGTATGCCTCCGATGATCAGGAGGGGCCATATCCACCAAAGGTTTTTCATGCCTCTGGTGGGTGCGTTTCAGCCAGCAGTCGACGGATATCTGCCAAAAGTTTGTCAACACTTTCTGGATCAGTCCCATGGTAAAA
>JBCBZF010000562.1:0-4833 GCA_039815525.1 Bacteroidota bacterium
AATCAACATATCCCACATGGAGATGGGCACTTTGCTCAGTTGGACCAAATGGACCAGCTTGATCTCGAAACCAAACTGGAACGCCGTCAGGGAATTCCCTGTAGCGTCCAGAATCTAGGAGCTGTTGCCCGGATATTATATCCAGGGAACTCGATCAAAGGGCCAGGCCATATTTCACAGGCATTACAATTTATTGCCGATACAGAGGCTCCTTTTAGCTTGCGTGAATTGCCTTTCATTTCGGATAAGAACAAAGTCAAGCTAGCTGCCCGTCTAATCAGGGGAGGTCTGCTGAAAGTCAGTGCCACATAGGTTTTCTTCAGAACCAAAACTTATTGTCATCTATACGGCCACCTGATCTCAGGTGGCCATTTTTATGGCTTCTTCATTCATAAGGGAAATATCTAACAAAGATTAATCAGACCGATCAAAGGATAGAAGCTGGAGACCATAGATTGCGATTATCCCCACCCATTTTCATCATGGTTCCCTCCCCTATTCCAGAGCGCTTCTCCTCAGCATTAAACATGGATCTAGCTGCTAATCATTTCTTGTACGCTTAGCATAGCATGCCTTTTTGTCTGTTCTTTATAGCCCCACAAGCAAACAGGTCATTTCCACCAAAAGGTGAAAACGACCTGTTTTTTTGCTATTCTCTATCCGGAAACAATGAAGACGAATCGGGATGAGTTAGTTTTTCTCTTCTTTTGATTGTCTGGATCTGATCAGACCACCGTAGAAGAAAAATGCAATCGCCAGGGCCATCAGAATATAACTTGCCCAACTGGAAACACCTTCAATATAGGTCAGGACTCCCCCTGAAAAACAAACGAATCCAGCTAAGAGTGCATACATATACCTTTGCATTGATTTGAGGATTTAGGTTGAACGATGTTGTATTTCCGCTTCTGAAATATAAGGAGACTATGGTCATGATCGCAATAGAATAAATGGGTTTGAGAGGACTCTCAAACCCATTCTTTCGCAAGTCTGAAACTTGCCTTTTACAACAACGCATGCTACGCATGCTTGCTGGCAAGGAATTTTAGTTTGCCGCAGATTCGGCAGGAGCTTCCTTCTTATCATCTCCTCCACCTTTGTTAACAGTAACGCCTACGCCACCGCTGACAATTAGGGTCACGATCAAGGTTGTTACAGCCCAGCTAACAAACTCGCCACCGGCAACCATTTCGAGCTGCTCGTCAGTCAGTTCCATTTCGTCAACATTTGGACGGGATGGAATGACCAAATAGGCTTTGCTGGCATCTGATTGATCCTGTACTTCGAGGCTGTGTACGCCAGCTGGAAGATCAATCTCGAAACCAGTTTCACGCTTGATGGTTTCAATTGGATTGGCGATCAATTCAGATTTGAATTGAGGGTTGTCCCAGGCTTTCTGGATTACCTGGCCAAAAGCTTTTTGCTCTGGATTAAGATTTTCCATGATATGGATTGTTAATTTTTATTTGGACTAAAAAAATGAGATCTGGAGAGTATTCTGCTAGAAATCGCAGAGATACAAGCTTAATTTGAAGCAGTTTCTTGAGGGCCACTATTTTCTTTCTTATTGTCAGTGGCATCTTTGGTTACCATGTAGCTGAGGGTAGCAGCAGACAGACCAATCAAAATCGTGGTTGCAACAACCATTTCGCCACCAGCAACCATTTCAAGCTGCTCGTCAGAAAGCTCCATTTCGTCATAGTTTGGACGAGGAGGAATGTTCAAGTAGGCATAGTTGCTGTCGCCCTGATCAGACACGCGCACTTGTACGTTTGCAGGAAGATCCAATCTTTCACCCGCAGTTGCCTCAATCAGGGCACGTGGATTGTCAGATGCAAGCAGTTCACTTTTGAAAGCGTCGTCACTCCATGCTTTCTGAATGACATTTGTCAGAATTCGTTGCTCTTTAGTAATTTCCATTTTCGTAATTTTTATGAATAAACTTGATTGAGTACTTTCTTATTTTTGATTGAATTCGCCTCTGATTGACTTCTGGATTACATCCATTTGGAAGGCAAAATCATCAGGGCCCATCCTCTTGATTTTCTTTTGGATATAGCTCATACAATCAGATTTGAAATAGTCATTGATGGGGGGAACACCTTCGACGAAGAGACTGGTATCACTGCTGGAGAATTCGAGACAGGGGACATCCTGCTGCAAGGAAGCCTGACGTTCCATCTGAAGGACCGGCCAGAAGTGTGGCGCCTCATCTTTAACCACAAAGGCGCGCCCAAGGAGTTCCAGCCTGAGTCCATACAGAGTCGCATCCTTGAGATAATCAGGCTTGAGAAGGTTCTTTAGAATGACTGAATAAATGGTAGTAGACCGGAAAAGAAAACGCAGCTGTAGGTGTGCAAAATGACGCAGAGGACTGTCAGGGCCCAGCAGACATTCCCGCTCGGCCAATATGATGTCATACATGCGCTGAAATCCCGCTTCAAGAGACGTCTGGTAAGCTGGCAGTCGCTGAATCTCACCAGTCAGATGTGGCAGATTGTCCCGATCCTCGTAGTCGATAGTATAACTGACCAGACGCATCGTGTCGGTATTCGTATCTTCATACTTTGCCGAATTGATGGGAAAAACTCCATTTCCTATGCTACCAAAGCCACTGATGGAGTCATTGGGAACATTGGTACTGACAAAACGCATCGGAAGCAACGCAGCCCGTAGAACCGAGGCCTCTTGTCTGAGATGCTCTTGTTTTTTCGCTTCGTCGAGGGCATCCAGGTTCATTTTGATCGGAGGATTGACCAGGGTCTCATGGTCTACCAGGACCGGATGTTCTCCCGAAGCGATGATATTCTCCGAATGAAAGTCGGTGGAATTCAGGATAAAAGTCAGGGCCAGTAGAATACCAGCGCGTTCATAGTATCTTTCAACTGCAGCCCGATCTTCGCATTCTGTATGGGGACAAAACTCAATCCAACCGTAGCCATCACCGGAGAAAATATTGAGGATCTTGAGGGCAGGTTGAATGCGTTCATTTACCCAGGCACACAATTGATTGAATGCCAGACCAATCTTCATACAGCGAGGCTTATATACCAGCTTTTGCCCTCCTTCGAAATCGAGGATAATGACCCCTTCTCCTCCTTTATGCGGATCTGAAATACCTAGTTTCAGATTCATTATCGCACCCGGGTCAGTTCGCCAGCCGAAGTGTCCTGACAATTGCTCAGAATCGGCTGCCAATCGGTTCATAAAGGTGGAAAAAGAGGTGATTTGCTGGCGCAACAGATTGGCTGAGAATCTGGCAAGCATCGGATACTCCTTTAGAAAAGGAACCAAGCTGTCAGCAGAAATCTTTTCGACATACATTCGATAATAATGGTCATCACCAAGCTCAGCAGCTTTTTCAGACAGACGACCTTTGCCAAGGCTGGCCCGGAGATGTTCGTCAAAGCCGGCGAATAAGACTTTGTTAAATACCTTAAAAAGCTGTTGGACCAGGAAACGCTCAATTTGGATATGAGCTTTCGGAGAAAGATTCTGATAAGCAGGCCCTGCAACTTTCTGAAGCCGGTTGCGAAATACCTGGATATATGGCGCAAGAATGTGAATAAATGGAATGTCAGACTGCTCATTGGCAATCTCAGGGTCCGTTTCACAAACGACCAGGTCCATTAAGATTTCAGTCCATTCGGGTAATTCTGCATCTGGTGTTAATACTGCTGGCGCAATCATCTGCCGCAGATCGGCATCACTTAGACCAGAAAAATCAATGAACCTTTCCAATCTTTCCCATTCACCCTTAGACGAAAGATTCTGACGCCAGTATTGCATGTAATATGTGAAGGTCGCTGCGTCAGTAGATTGTCCTTGTACAAACGTATCTGCCAGTCTTTCAAAAGGAGTAGCCGACTTCTCTACAATGAAGCGGACAAAACGCTGAGCGATTTGATTATATGTAGTTGATCCATTGGAATCTTTGATATCCGTTTCTATCGTAGGAAGATTTACTTGCGACATAATCATTGAATTGCTTGCATGATCAATTGGAATGTTGTCCAATCATTGCTGAAACAATTCTAGCCCTGAAGACTTTGAGAAACCTGCCAAAAGCACTGAACAAGTTGCCAGGGCAGTTTTGTCAGCCAAAACGGGAGTTTTGTCAGTAGTTTTAGGTCACTTCCACCATAAAAGCCCATAGCCAGATCAACATAAACAACTGACTATCAGATACATTGTGCTTTCTTATTGATAAAATCCATTGCTCCCTCTTTCTACAGGCTCAAGTCATACCTAGCCAAGAACAATTGTGGCAACATCCAATTGATACCACTTCTGAAATATTGGATCATCACCCACAAATCATTCTCTCACGGTAGGTAAATGGCATTGAAACAGAAAAGATTTCTCTTTTGCCTCTCCTTTTCTATCAATGGCTAAGCAAAAAAGTACCGCCCGGCTGTCAATAGCATTCGCTATTTAGCCGGGCGGTTGTTTCGTCTGAAAGGGTGTTTTCAGATCAATTTTCCGTAAAAGTGAATTTGCTTTCTACATTCGCTTACGGTCGACCAGTTTTTCAAATTGGTCCTTCCTGATAAAGTCGTGCCTCAAAGCGAAGGATCTAGGAACCATATTCACTCTGGGAGAAGTATGCGTTTCGACTCATCATGGTCTTATGGGCAATCATTTGTATTTCGGCATCGGTCAGGTCATGGTGATCTAAATCATGATATTCCGCAGAATCAGAAATTTGATGAATGTGCTCATGAGAAGATTCAGGCATAGCAGTCTCTTCATTGGGTGCTTTCTCTGGATGAGAGGAAGAAAAGAGAAGGATGTGATTTTTCATAAGGTGTCGATAGCATTGATGTTGGGTGG
>JBCBZF010000761.1:0-3672 GCA_039815525.1 Bacteroidota bacterium
AGAACATAAAGAGTTTGCCCTTCGAGTAACATTTGACCTCGACAGTCACGATTAACCAACTGCGCTTGATAAGCATCAATGTTGCGAATAATCTGACTATTGACTCAGATCGGCCAGCGAGGGGCGGCGTGTTGCAAACCCATGCCCCGCCAATTGATTGGCCGCGACAACCATTTTCACCTCGGTGTCGGGCACCATTTTTCGAAAGTGCCAACGATGGTCCAGGCGCATGCCTAAGGCAATAACCATCAACAGCATGGTCACCCAAATGGATCGGCTCATTTTTTTGCTTTCCATTCTCCTTTCCATAGTTGACGCTCCTTGGTTTGCCGGATCATCTGCCAATCGCGATTGAGCAAGGCAGGTGGTGCTTTGGTATCACTCCAAAAAAGCACAAAGTCTTCAGAAGGTGGATGATTCAGGACGGATTCGAATGTACTCACTGCTGCACCCGCCCAACCAGCTATCCGGCTTTCATCATCTTCCCAAATCAGGTCGCCATGTGCGAATACACGTTTGTGCGTTGTCTCAGAAATCGCCTGGTATACGTACAGCAGATGTTGTTCTAAGGGTTCGAATCGGCTTTCTCTGGGATTGTTTTTCCCCCAAAGCTGGTACAATCGATGACTTGTGTGTAATCCTCCATACAACAGAGCGGCCCCCAATAGCAATGCCATAAGCCTTTTCCTTACTCCCAACCAATACCGCATCACGAACATCTGAATCAACACCAAGAGGGGTGCATAATAGCGGGTTTCCATCACGAAAGTCCAGGCAAAGCTCCCGTCGTGGACTTCAGCCGGTCGGAGCACGGATAGACTACACAATAAGCCGGGGAGAAGCAGAACGGTTGCAGCAATTCCCTCTGGGAAGGCTTTATCTCCAGCTTTCCATGAGCGCAACAGCAGGTATCCAATGAGCAGGCTGAATCCCAGAAAAAGGATTTTTATGGTCCATAGCACAACTGCCGATATCGCAATTTTATTGCTGAGGCCAAGGAGGCTCAGGTAAAAAAATGCTTTGACTGGGAAAGCATCGATTTGAAGCAGCTGATCCCAATACAACTCCCCCGAAAAAAGACTTGATAGATCACTGCCGTCGCTATGCTCAGGCCACAGCAATACACTCAAAACAATTAACAATGTACCCGCACCAGTCAAATAAGCTACTGCCCGCTTGGGTGTTCGCCAGGATAACAAAACTGGCAAGAGCAGAAGCGGCCAATAGGCGTAGCGAAATAATGCAGCGAGTAGAAAGCATCCCAACGCCAGCTTTCCTTTTGGTTTTGAGGCCAATAAAGCAGCAAGCCCCAGCAGGAAAAAAGCCAGTGCAAATTCTCCTGAAGCGGTGGTATAATGAAAGGGGCTGAAAGCCACAATTTGGAATCCAAACCAGATCATATGAAGCTTCCGGGAGGCGTCCAGGACAGATAGTAAACACCAAGCGGCCAGCATACAGGCAGTCAAACCGCAGATGGATAAAAGTTCGGCCAGAAGGAAAGGAGAAAGATCACTCACGGCTAACAAGCCGGCAAACAAATAAGCGTAGGCTGGTGGCCAACCTTTGACCTCATGTTTTGTGACCTGCCCCTGAGCATAAACGGCCTGTGTCAGACCTTCACCGGAGAGGAAGGAATATGCTGCGCCAATCTGCTGGTTACGATCATGACCAGTATATGTGAAAAAGCTGCTGTTGCGCAACCCCTGACTCATTAGAGCAAAGACCAACATCACATAAGGCAGATATGCGCGAAGCTGTGCGGGCATAGACCGGCAATTTCATCATTTTTCGCATTTAAAAAATGCTTGTTACAGATAGAATGGCACGCAATTTCTACAAAAACTTACCCATGTAAGGATGGTTCACGGAGCCACAACATACTCCGAAGTGTTTATTTTATTTTAGTAAAAATGTTCATCCTAAAGAAACAAATACTGCACCATGCGTAGCTTAGCAGCCATTATCCTTTTGTTCTTTCTCGCAGGAATTGGGTCGATCAGGGCGCAGGAGCCATCGCCGATCTATATCAGCATCAATACCCAGGCACATGATAGCTGGGAAATGAGTGGGAATATCAATGTCGCCCGTTCAGCCTGGAAAGCAGCCAATTATGGTCCTACGGTTCAATTCGTGTCCGTTGAGGAAGAGTTTGATCAGTTATTGCTCGAAGAATTGGATCATTTGGAGATTCCAGCTGTTCCCTTGGGTAATTTCTCGGCAACTTTCCACGAAGGGAAGGTGCAGGTAGACTGGATTTCGCTGGCAGGGAATCGGGCACAGGCTTTTTACATCCAACGTTCTCCTGATGGAAATCAATGGGAAGATATTGGCATGACAAAAACTGCCAATGATGAGAATGTGGTGGCATCATGTCACTTTCTGGACAGTGCGCCATTGGCAGGCAGCAATTTTTATCGCCTTCGCCAGGTTGACAAGAGTGGTAAGATATCCAAAAGTGATATTATTGCAGTAGAGGTAATGGAAAGCGGTTTTCATGTAACCCATATGTTTCCCAGTCCAGTGATCTTTGGCGCATCCATTGATCTGGATTTACGCACGCCTGCGCGGGTGAATATCAAGCTGCGGGACACCAATGAAGCTGAATTGGCAACCATTTATTCTGATTACACCAGTGTCGGGCGCCACAGTGTAGAGCTCAATCTGGATAGCCTGCCGAAAGGCCTGTATGTCTGTGAAATTGAGGTTGGAGACTCTGTTTCCAAACGTACATTTGTCAAATAGTCAGTCGTTTCCTGGGGTCGATTTATCAGTTTTCAGACCTTGATTGTAGGTTTTGACAGCATTGAATAAGGCACTTGCGATATTTGATTGGCCTTCTTCTGACTGAAGATATATTTCTTCCTCAGGATTGGTGATGAAGCCAATTTCTGTCAAGACAGCTGGCATCCCACACATGTATAATACCACAAAAGGCGCTTGTTTTACCCCTCGGTTAAAGCGATGAAAGCTGTGTTCGTATTGGTGCTGAATGCCATCGGCCAGCCGAAAGCTCTCGCTTCGGAAAGCATTGTTAACCAGGGAAAAGAAAATATTGGCTTCTGGAGAATTGGGATCAAAACCATCATATTCGGTCAGATAGTTTTCCTCAAAAAGGATAGATTGATTTTCCTGAATGATGCGCTCGTAATTTTCTTGCCCTTCATTGGTACCCAGCACATAGGTTTCCGTACCATGCCGGTCAGCGTACTTCATGCCGTTACAATGAATGCTAATAAAAAAGTCTCCCCCTTCACGTTGCGCAATTTTCCCGCGTTCATGTAGTGGTATAAAGGTATCGTCTTTCCGCGTCAAGACGGCCCGTACGCCCGGCATCTTTTCATTCACCATCTGTTGCAGCTTCTTGGCTACTTTGATGGTGATATCTTTTTCGTACACCAATTTCCCGACTGAGCCAGGATCTTTTCCACCATGGCCCGCATCAATGATCAAGGTTCGGATCGGGCCAAACGCCTGATGATGAACAGGTTTCGGCCCAGCAGACCAGGTCAAAAAGAAAATTGGCAAGAGAAAAATGGATAAAAGAGCAGATTTTTTCATTCAGACCAACCAAATTTTACAAGCAATACACATTATAAACGGATTCTGATACCAAATTGATCCTGTATATTTGGCTCAAATTTTCGCTTTCTAACGTCTTTTGCTTGCAGCGAA
>JBCBZF010000004.1:0-29123 GCA_039815525.1 Bacteroidota bacterium
ACCAAGCTCAACCCTCTCCCCTCCCCTTCGTTTCTTGAGAAAAAACAAATCATGGAACAAATGAATCAATCACACACTTCCGCCTGGCGTTTTCAAGTATGGGCTGCTTTCCTGCTTTCCTTCGGTTTGACTGTCGGTGGCATCATCATGGCCCCGATTGATCTCTGGATCAAAGGCTATCTCGCCATGGGCATCATTTTCCTGGTCGGCTCTTGTTTTTCTCTCGCCAAAACCATCCGTGACGAGCACGAATCCACTCGCTTCGTCAACCGTATCCAGCAGGCCAAGACAGAAAAGATCCTACAGGATTTTGAGGCTTGATCCCCAAGCATAGGATGCGCAACTTAGGCTTTTACCCCAAAGTCTGCCTATGCTCGCCAAATACATCATTCTCGCGCTCTATTTCCTCGTACTATTTCTGATCGGCATTGTGGCTTCGCGCCGCATCAAGGGCCTGACCGACTTCTATGCCGGTGGCAAGAAACTTGGCTACTGGGTCGTAGCCTTCTCTGCCCGGGCCACGGGGGAATCGGGCTGGTTACTGCTGGGCGTGACGGGCATGGGCGCCATGGTGGGCCTCAGTGCTTTCTGGGTGGTGGTAGGGGAATTAATCGGTGTGGGGCTGGCCTGGTGGTTCATGGCGAAGCCATTCAAACGCATGACAGATGACTATGACGCCATCACCATTCCGGATTATCTCGCGGGACGATTTCCCAATGGAAAGAAAGCACTGAGACTGATCGCCGCCTTTACCCTCACGGTTTTTGTCACCATTTACGTCAGTGCACAGATTGACACCACTGGCAAAGCCTTTGAGACCTTCCTGGACTGGGATTATTTCACCGGCGTATTCGTTGGCTTCGCCATCGTGCTGGTCTACACCTTTTCGGGTGGTTTTGTGGCGGTGGCCTGGTCAGACCTCTTCCAGGGCTTGATCATGCTGGTCGGTCTGGTGGGCTTACCGCTCTTCGTCTGGTGGACGTTGGACGGCAGTTTGCTAGCGGGTTTGGAGGCGATAGATCCTTCGCTGGTCAGCATCTGGGGAGAAGGTGGATTGACCTTCATGAATGTGATAACGGCCATCGGCCTGCTGAGCATCGGCCTGGGTTTTCTGGGTTCTCCTCAGGTCTTTGTCCGCTACATTTCCATCAAAGACGAAGCAGAAATTGAAAAAGGCAAATGGGTGGCGATTGTGTTCACCCTGCTCACCGATAGCGCTGCCGTGCTGATCGGGATGTTGGGACGCTATGTTTTTACCGAAGCCGGTCAATCGGTGGAAGGCATCCTCGGCAATGCAGCCGAAAATGTGCTGCCCATGATGGTGGACGAATTCTTGCCGCTGGCCCTAGCCGGACTCTATATCGCAGCGGTCCTGGCTGCCATCATGTCTACCATTGACTCCTTATTGGTGGTTGCTTCCAGCGCTATCACCCGGGACATCTACCAGCAAATGCTGCGGCCCGACCGTCTGGGTGATCCCATGACGCGTTTTTCCCGCATTGTGACGCTTTCGATCGCGATTGCGGCCCTGGCGATTGCCATGTCTGTGGCCTTGCTGGTGCCGGGTCGTACTGTCTTCTGGTTTGTGATATTTGGCTGGAATGGCATTGCCGCGACCTTTTGCCCCATGATCGTCCTTTCCCTTTTCTGGTCCCGATACAATGCAGCCGGTGCCATCGCATCGATGCTCACCGGCTTTGTCAGTGTACCACTGTTTAAATTCGTGATTCCGTCTTTGACAGGCACCGAGCTTTTCTTCGAAAATCTGGCGGAGCTGATGCCATCATTTATTTTGTCAGCCATTGCTGGCGTGGTGGCGACGGTCTTGAGCAACACGAAGCAGTAGAGACGGCCATACTTGCCGTCTCTGGTTAGGCGCCATCTATTGATGGTATTCTGATCACGAGCCACAAGTGTTGTGGCTCTACTGATTCTGGAGAATCTTTCGCGATATAGTAGAGACGGCCATACCTACCGTCTCTGGGTAAGATTCATCTATGGATGATGTTCTGATCACGAGCCACAAGTGTTGTGGCTCTACTGATTCTGGGGAATCTTTCGCGATATAGTAGAGACGGCCATACTTGCCGTCTCCGGGTAAGATTCATCTATGGATGATGTTCTGATCGCGAGCCACAAGTGTTGTGGCTCTACTTTCGCGATGTTGTGTACCTACAACCGCAGGGTCATGCCAAGATCAAGTTTGGTGTCGGCCAGCCAGCCAGCGGTCAGGTTCTGATCGCCCCAACGGGGAATGTAAATATCAGCGTTCGGCTGCACAAAGAAGCGCAGTCGATCATTCATCGGGAAGCTGATCCCAAAACCGACATTGCCACTGACATTGACCTGGCGAATCGGCATGCCGCTCATGCGATCTTCCATCATTTCACGCTCACCACTTTCGATCCATTCAAAAACAGTACGTGGGCTGTAGCTGAGCGTATGGTGCCAGGTCATTCCCGCCAGGCTATAGAGTGAAAACTTTTTCCCGTGCATGACATAATAGCGCATTTGCACGGGAATTTCGAGGCTTTGTACCCGATTGCGAACGCTGACCAGGCGGCTGCCAATGGGTGAGTTGGGCAAAGGACAGCCAATGATCGGATCAGCGATTCTGTTTTGATTGGGGGGAAGGCTGGCATCATTTTCCGGGAAAGCATCGGTATAGCCACGGCGCGCATATTGCAGCCCGATTTGGAGTTCCCAACGCTTACTGAGGGTAATTCCAGCCGAGAGATTGGCACCGACATTGGGCATGACATTCATGCCAGGGGTCAGCGCATTGGTGCGAACCGCCTGAATATGGGAAAGAGAGCCGCGCAGAAAAAAACGTGAGCCATTCTGGGCCATGAGGGCGCTGCCGCTGAGGAGCAGGACCGCTCCCAGCAAAATCAATGTCTTATACATAGCATTCAGATTGAGTATTTGCCCTGAAGACGGAGGGCTTACTCAAGCTGCTGCACGGAGGGAAATAAATGCACTAATTTTTTCCGAGATAATACGCCAAACCCATGTTCCCCCGGAGATTCAACAAGCCTTCATTGCCAGTATTTTCCAGAGCAAATTCAGTCTGTAACACAATCTGTTTTGCCAAAGGCACTTCTATGCCCAGGCCAGCGGAGAAGGTCGCGTAGCGTTCCGGGATGCTTTCATAATCAATCCTGTAAGGCAAGTCAATAAAAATCAATGGTACTGTCTGTGGAATGGGAAAATGCACATTGACACCAACCAGTGCATAAAGTGAGTAGTTTTTTTGCTCCCAAAAGCGCCAACGCAGATTGACTGGAATGACGACGTACTCAAACTTAAGCCGGGTAAAAAAGGGATCACCAGCTTGAAAAACTTGTCCATTACCATTGGTGATTTCTCTCGTAAATGTGGCATCTGGAAACATGAGTCGCTGGCTGAATTCCGCTCCCACTTGAACGGCCCATTTCCGCTGAAACTCCATCCCAATTCCCACTCTGACCAATAGGCCCTCGGTGTTGGGCAAATTGAGCTGCGGAATCTCTCCCCCCAACAAATAGCGGCCTCCAAAGGAAGAGCTGAGGAATAGCTGCTGTGCGAACAGAGATTGCGTCAGGCAGACGAAAATAAAAAAGTAGATTGTGAAGATGTTGGTTTTCATGCGTGTGTGTATTTGTCTACAAAATATACATTAATCCGATTCGACTTTGAGAAGAATAGCCTTGATCGACGGATCGATGTTCAAGTCGATATCCAACATTGAATCAGGCATCTTCCATGAACGCTATTTTCAAGCCCAGTCCACCGAAGCTGCTCCAGAAACGTCCAATCTCAGGATTGAGAATCACCGACGATAGCGTAGCGTAAAACGGCGGATTTTCTCAAGCGGCTGCAAGGGGGAAAACAAATGCACTAATTTTTTCCGAGATAATACGCCAGACCGATATTTCCTCTGAGATTCAACAAGCCTCCATTGCCAGTATTTTCCAGGGCCAGTTCGGATTGTAAGACCATTTGTTTTAGTAGAGGCACTTCTATACCCAGGCCACCGGAAAAGGTTACATAACGCTCAGGCATGCTATCGTAATCTATCTGGTAGTTCAAATTGAGGGCGTTCGTGGTCGGATATGGAAGGAGAGAATGCACATTGACACCAGCCAGTGCATAGAGCGAATAATTTTCCTGCTCCCAAAAGCGCCAACGCAGATTGACCGGAATGACGATGTATTCAAATCTTGTCCGGACCAGAAAGGGATCACCGGGCCGAAAAACCTGACCATTTCCATTGGTAATTTCGGTCGTGAAGGAGGCATCCAGGGTCATGAGGCGCTGACTGAATTCGGCCCCTACTTGAACGGCCCATTTCCGCTGAAACTCCATTCCAATCCCCACTCTGACCAATAAGCCCTCATTTTTGGCCAAATTGAACGTAGGACCATTTTCCCCAATCAGATAGCGCCCCCCAAAGGAAGAGCTGAGGAACAACTGCTGGGCAGACAGAGAATGGGCCAGGCAGACGAAAATAAAAAAGTAGATTGTGAAGATTGTGGTTTTCATGCGTGTGCGTATTTGTCTACAAAAGATACATCAATCCGATTCGACTTTGTAAAGAATAACCCTGACTGACGGATCGTTGTTCAAGTAGATATTCAACATTGATCCAAGCGTCTTCCATGAATTCTATTTTCAAGCCCAGTCCACCGAATCGACTCCAAAAACGTCCGATTTCAGGGTTGAGAATGACGGATTGGCTGGCAACCGTAGGATTACCCAGTAAAGATTCATGACGCGCCATTCCCCCCAGAACATGTACCGCACAACTTGCTTTTTTGATGACATCATAGCGGATCGTAAAGGGGAATTCTGCGTAATTGACGGGTACACTGCCAATGGTCTCAAAGAAAATCGGCTGTGGTTGAGCATTACCAATTCCAACGGCCAGCACCTGATGGTCCTGCCGTCTTCTTGCGTAGCGGATGCCGATTGACAAATTGGTCCTTGCCCCCAATTGTACGCCCAGGCCGACACCAAACTGGCCGCCTTCCAGATCAAAGCTTTCGTTTTGACGCATGCCAGCGGTCGCATATACAGAAAGATTCTGGGCTTGAAGTGAGGCGCCACCCATCATAAGCAGCAACAGGAGCCAGATCATTTGAGCCATCTCCTTCATCTATCTTCCAGGATAAAAAGCCACACCAACATTGCTTTTGATGCCAAAGCCTTCCACCAGTGGGGTACTTTCCACCCCACTTTCGATAAACGCCTGGAACTTTTTCCCCATTGGTACCTGAACCCCTACCCCAGCATGTACACTGAGATACTCGGTGATTGGTTCGTCGATGAAGCTTGGAAAATTACCGGGCTGGATAAAGGGCAAATTTTGCTGCGGACTGAAATGCCAGCTACCCCCGGCTTGTCCGTAAATCCGAAACTGAGCCTGTTGGAAAATAAAGTATCGAAGGCGTAAAGGAATGTCTAGCCAAGTCCCCCTGACCAGTGTCAAGCCAATCGAAGTGCCTCCGGTCGTCGTTAGGGTTCCGCCATTCCAGACCCGTGTTTCAAATTCGGTTTCCCGAAGGGCTTCTCTTTGCGCCAGCCGAAGCCCGGCCTGAATCTCCAAACGCTGGCCAACGGCCAGTCCGGCATGTAATCCCCCACTGAAGCCTTCAAAAGCAAAGTGCTGCGATTGCGTCCTGACTTGTTGCTGGATGCCAGCGTCCAGCCGGTAAAAGCTACGCAACTGCGCTTTGATCATCATTGGCCCCAACAGGAGCAGGAAAAAGAGTATCAGTATTCGCATTGGTGTGATTGACTTAGATCGGTCAGAAAGAATCGATCCTGTTCCGCTTCCGGAAAAAGCAGACCGACTTCTTTCTGACGCATGATTGTTTATCGTAGCTGTCGTTTCTTATTGAGGAAAAAGGCGACCCCACCATTTGCCCGAATGGCAAGCGTGTCAAAATCATCTGCCCCTTCAAAATTTCCTTCCAGAAACAACCCAAAATGTCGCCCCAAACCCAATTGCATCCCGAGACCGGCATGCGCACTCCAGTATTCATCATAGGATCCTATCACCCTCCAGAAGCCTGTCTGGGACTGGTCCATTTGAAATGCCGGGCGTTCGCCGGTATACCAGGTAGCTCCCCCAAGCAGATAAAATTTCATGCTTTTGACATGGGCAAAATGGTAGCGGACCACCAAGGGTACTTCCGTCCATTGTGAATAAAGCGATATGACACTTTCCGTGCTCCTTCCCCAGGGCATATGCGTGGGTGGTCCCCAAAAACTGCTAAGCGGATCCTGGAAACTGGTGTAATAGGATCGTTCCGTTGACCTGATGCCAATCTGTACTTCCCAGCAATGTCCCAGTTGCAGACCAGTGTGAAGACCGATGCTGTATCCTTCATAGGTTTGGGGAAAGTCGCTGAGTTGTTGTTCTCCGCCACCATCTAATCGAAAAAATAATCTGGTCTGGGCCGAGAGGCTGGCACTCGTCCCAATTAGACAAACAAGGAGGAAAAAAGTAGTACGGCTCATGGTAGTTGTTGTTGTGATGCAAAAGATTGGGGAGGACTTTCCTACTAGACGCATCACCTGACGCAATCGCTGCCAAAGCTCAAATATCAATCCCCTCTGGATGCAAATAGGCCACAAGGCCAAAACTGGTTTGTAAAACAAATTGCCGCTCCTGTCTGCTGATCCAGGTGAATCCCGTTTCACAAAAAAGAAACAGATATCGATTCATGGGAATTTGACCACCAATACCATTTTGTAAACTGACCAACCAGCCTTCATAATCTGGCGGAATGGATCCTGCCAATGCCTTTTTCCCCGGGAACGGCAAGTTTCGGATGTGGAGGGCGCTTTCAGTATATACGTACCAGGACCAATTTTCATGGACAAGGAAATGATAGCGAAAACGGAGGGGAATTCCTGTGTAATCGGTGAATACCCCAACCATTTGCTGATTCTGTTGAGAGGGCGTATACACAAACTCTCCCAGCTGCGCCACAAAGAAATTGATCGTATTAGCCGGATAGTAAGCGAGACGATCTGAAAAACGAAGCCCCAGTTCCATTTCCCAACGATGCGAAAAGTGATAGCCGAGAGAAAGACCGCCATGCCCACCATCAATATTGGGGGTTTGAATTGGGGTCAACAAAATGTTATGTACCCCTAAGTTCACCCGGGCGAACCATTGAGACTGCGCCACCAAACCAGAGCTGACCAACATCAAACTACTGAATACGATCAATCGAACTGTATGCATGAAGATGATTTATCCGTGATAAACGCCATTTTCTGGCAGATTCATGGGGTCAAAAATGAGTAGATCATGTAGCCGTGCACTTGTTTGAGAAATCCAGGTATTAAAAAAATGGGGCACCAAATGGTGCCCCATATCATTTCGTTTAGGTGTGTACATTCCGTCCGGCGGACAGGTAGAATCATCCGCTTAGTACAAACCAGCTGGATAGAGTGTGATTCCTGCGTTCAGACGGGTGGTGGCACCACGGCGGCCTTCCAGCATGTCAAACAACATCTCACCATAAAGGCCGATGTGGCGAGTAACATGGAGTTCCATTCCCAAACCGAGATTCGCACTCCACATAGAAGGAAGTTGCGGACTCGCCAGCTTGGTCTCACGGGTAACGGACTGCGGATTTCTGAGGTCGCGGTGCCAGGTGGCACCAGCCATCGCATAGATACTGCCATCTTCATCCGGGAAGAGATCATAGCGTGCCATGATGGGTACTTCCATCCAGCTTCCACGCAGAAACTGCACGCTTTCGTCTGGACTCACATTGATGATTTGAGAAGCAGGAAAACCTTGTTCTGCCAAACCAGGGGTCAACTCAATCAGACGTTGAGCAGCACGTACCCCACTCTGGATAGACAGACGGTTCATGATGGTAACACCAGCATACACGCCACCAGAAAAGCCTTCATGCAAACCTTCGGCTTCCGGACAGTGTACGTCAACGTTTTCAGATTCAGGCAAATCAGGGTGGCTGAGGTTGTGATAGCCAGCACCTAAACGGAGGAAAGGCTGAATCTGTGCCGAAACGGACACACACATGAAGGAAACAAGAAGAAAAGAAAGAATTGTCAATCGATTCATCATGATTACAAATTTGAGTGTTACATGGAATGATGGTGTGTATTTATTAGACGCATCTCAGGTCAGAAATGTTTATGACTCTGGTCAAAAGCGTACATCTTCCTCAAGATACACATTTCCTCCATTGACACCATACCGCCCTTTTTCAACCCTGATCGCCTGTTTAGAAATCGTTCTGTATGGAGAGAGAACGCTTTTTATGAATCTGGTTGCGCACTTTTGCCTCACATTCCCACATTTAACCAGACTCTGTATCCATCCTGAGTGACAATACTTTGGGAACATAACCAGCATACCTCCGAAATCAATCACTTGGGGACAGAAAAATCCCCAGACCACTTTTGCCTGAGTATACCTGCTCTTACAGTTTTATTCTGAGACCAGCACCGATTTTCAACACAGGCAGCAATGGCTCTGGGAAGTACATCAGATTGGTACTCGCCATTAAAGACGCACGCCGGGAGAGAATGATCTCAGTGCCCCAACCAAGCTTTGGTCCCCAAATCCACAGAGGCAAAGGCCGGACTTGTTCTCGCAAAAAGTTAACTTCTTTGTTTTGTAATTCCCTGAAGAACTCTATTCCCCCCTCCACAAACAAAGAAAACTTTCCCTGCTTTTTCAAAAAATGGAAGCGTGTGCCAAGTGGAACCGTGACATATTGAATCACATACACACCGATGCGTTTTGCAATAAGCGGCTGTGGTGTACGCGGCAGAGTTCCCGAAAATGAAATTCCCGCAATGTACAGCTCCCGGAGAAAGACATGATCAGCGTACCCAATCCCAGCGTTTATTTCCCATTGAGGAGAAAGATGATACCCAAGCTGCATGCTCATGTCCCAGCCATTCAGATCAAAACCGGGAAAGGAGAATGCCGGCTGCTGTATCACATCTGCCTTAAGATCGATTGAGAAGGGCGACTGCGCTTGCAGAGGAAGCAACATTGCACACAGGACTATGGCCAGAGTGGCTTTTATTATCTTCATAGCTGTGAATATTAGTTTCCTTTCAATAAACTAAGCTGATCCATGCATTTCTCCAAAATCAGTATTTTTTGCTTCCTCATTTTCCTGACTGCCTGCGCCCAAAACAGTCAGGCACCAGATAGTAGGCTGACCGGTCAGGACGTGGTTGACAGGATACAACAACAGGTGTCGGGCAAATGGAAAGAAACAACCGTCGACACCTTCAAGGAAGGCGATCCCAATCAGGCAGTCACCGGTATCGCCACCACTTTCCTCGCCACCCTGGATGTGCTCAAACAAGCCAAAGCAAAAGGACTAAATCTCATCATTACGCATGAGCCGACCTATTACAATCACCTGGACAATGTGGAGGATTTCATTGATGATCCGGTATATGAAGCCAAAAAGAAATTCATCCAGGACAATCAACTGATGGTCTTCCGTTTCCATGACCATTGGCATCGTACCAGACCGGATGGCATTCACACCGGAATTGTCAAAGATTTGGATTGGGAAAAGCATCAGCTTGACGATGATGTACTCATTTTCCGCTTTCCGCAAACCAAAACGCTGGGAACGATGGCCAGGGAATTGGCCCAGCATTATCAGACCAGTGCGATCAGAGTAGTTGGAGATGCAGATAATGAGTTTCAGACCTATGGTCTGGTGGTGGGGGCGCCGGGCTCCGGGGCACAGATTGACATGCTCCGCCAGGCGGGTGTAGAGGTGCTCATCATTGGTGAGACGCACGAATGGGAAACGGTGGAATATATGCGTGATGCCCTGAGTGAAGGCCAGAAGAAAGGACTGATCATTTTGGGTCATGCCAATTCAGAGGAAGCGGGCATGGCCTATTGTGCAGAATGGATGAAAGGCTTTGTTTCAGAAGTACCAGTGGTGTTTATTGCCGCGGGCGATCCGTTCTGGACTCCTGAATTTTAAGAGACTGCCCATTTCTCCTACAACAATATCGGCTCAAGAATGATGTCCACCCGTCGATTGCCTTGCCGGCCCATATTGGAGCGGTTGTCATACAGCGGATTGATCTGACCGTTGTCGACAATGTTGATGCGGGATTCATCCAGTTGGAGAGATAAAAGACGATGGAGAACTGACTGGCTCCGCATGCCGGAGAGCCATTGATTGTATTCCTTCCCGCCGATGTTGTCGGTATGACTGGAAACGGTGATCTGGTAATGCTGGATGTTGGGGATAGACTGAATAAATTCCTGAATCTCCTGCATTTGCTGCGCGTCAATGTAATGGCTACCGCCACCGAAATACACGCTTTTGATGAGATTGCCCTGGGCCATGACAGCCCCGCATAACAGCACAAAGTTGAGGAGGAAAAACAGCCGTTTCATGTTATTCAAAATACAACAGAAGCATCAGCAGCACAATCCATCGGTCAAAAAGGCAAGAAAAAACGGGCCCCGTTTCTGAGGCCCGTGCTTTTGCAACTAAAAAGAGACGATATACACAATTAGCTTTAGTCAGTCTGAACAACCAGGTACTTGGAGTTGCGCCAGAAAGCCTCTGGGTTTTTGATCTCCAGACCTACCACACGCTTCTCATCGCTGATCACTTCGTAAGTACCTTCCGGGTGCGGCGTGAGCAATTTCACTTTCTTGGCATCCAATGGAATGGTTTCGGTTTCAGTGATATCAATCGCGGAGAAAGAATTGCGGGTAACCTCTGCATTGAAGCGCTTTCCTTCCAGGATGGCTCTGTCTTTCAGCTCTTTCTTGGAACCAGACGCATAAAATGCAGTATTGATGGTTTTGGTTTGTTCGGCAATGCGCGCGGACTGGGTTTCAATTTCAGCAGTCTGGGTCTCGATGCGGTCCATCTGACGGGTGCTGACATTGATCAGGGTGTCGCGTTCTACTACCAGACCAGCATTGGTCGTGGTCAGGGTTTCGATGGCAAAGCCCATAGAGTCAACCCGCTGCGTCAGAGAAGCAATTTCTACGTTTTTGTCTTCCAGACGCTTGTTCAGGTTGGCAATCGAGTTGCGCAGCTTACGATTCTTGATGCCGCCATTGTCGACTTTGGCCTGCAATTCTTCGATCAGTCCACGGTTTTGATCCAGCAGGGTATTGATGTGCATCAGGTCATCGTTGATGCGGCTGGAACCGTCTTTGCGCATTTCAGGATCGTTGGACGTCAGTTCGATCATTTCTTCCCGTTCACGAATCAAATCAAGATTCGACTCAAATTCGGACAGGGTAGAAAGCAGATCATTCATCACTGAATCCTGTGTAACTGAAGCAGCCTGCAGTTTCTGATTTTCCTGTTCGAGTTGCTTGAGTTTTCCACCGTCACAGCTGGTCAAAAACATCGCTGCGGCGATCATGGTGGCGGAGAAAAAAATGGTTCGTTTCATAATGTTGTAAAAGAATAAATCTGAATGTATTACGATGAACCATAGGCCAAAACCCATTCCCAAAACACAAAATCGGCCCATACAGCACGTATAGACCAATTTCATGCCGTGCCAAAAGTGATTTTTCTACCAATGCGATAAATCGATTCTCATTTTGGGAAAATTTCAGAACTTTTCCGGGTGTAAAGCCTGGCCGGAACTCTCCTACAGATCTGCCAATGCTTTTTCGATTGCCTTGAATACAGGATGTTTTTCTTCCGGATAGACTGATTCAAACTGGCGGCGGGCTTCTTTCAAGGCTTTGCGTGCTGCATCCACTTCGTCCAGCAAACTATATGCTCTTCCCATGAAGAAGCACAGATTGCCCCGCGCAGCGGCGTCGGCATCATAGCGTTTTTTGCCTTCCTCCAACAAGTCAATCAACTGCCGGGTCTGTTTGCGCTGAACATAAATCACAGCCAACTGCCGGATCACTTCCGGATCACGGGGATTCAGGGCGAGGATGTTCAATCCCAGTTTTTGGGCGCCATTGTATTTTTCCTGCCGGAGGTACAGAGAGGTCCGCAGGGTCAGCGTGTTGAGGTTGTCTGGTAAAAGAGAATCAGAAATGGCATAAAAACGCTCGGCTTGTTCATAATTCTTCTCCTCCTCATATAATATTGCCACCATCCGGGCAGCATCCGCTTTGTAATTGGCGGCATGGTACAATTTCAGCGCGGCCTTGGCGGCTTCAATGGCCTGGCTACGCTGTTTCAACTCCATATACGCATAGGCAAGATTGTAGTGTGCAGTGGGAAATTGATCGTTGCGCTGAATGGATTGGCGAAAAAATGTAATGGCCTCATCTGTTTCGCCATTGGTCAGGGCAAAAAAGCCAAGGACATAATAACTCATGGCATCTCCCTCGCCATTGTCTACTGCTAGCCGGAGATGATAGCGGATCTGCTCAATGAGTTTGGCCTCTTCCAGCAACCAACTGCCATCATACTTTAAAAAAACATCATAATAGTAATCTCCCAAAGCCTTGTGGAGGCGGAAATCCTGTGGATGTTTGCGCAGCAATTTCTTCAATATGGTATCCGCGGGAAATCGGACCACCCGATAATCGCCACCAGCCTGCCGGAGGCTGTCCAGTTGCTCTGAAACGTCGAGATTTTTAAAGGCAAACAGCTGGTGCATGATGCTCCGCACATAATAGTTCCAGGCAATGTCTACTTTGCGCAGCACCAGATCGGGTTGTTGGTGAGATGGATCGGCTTGTTGGAGCAAATCAAATGCCGCCGCATAAGAGCGGAGTCGCAGGAGGCTGTCAGTCTGTTGCAGGAGTTTTTCCTGATCAGACGCTTTCCCCATACCATCCAGAGGTGGTTGAGCGTGAGCTGTTAAGGTCAAAAAAAGCAAGAACAGCAAACAAAATTGGCCGTAAGACCTCATGCGGTTTTCACACAAGCTTTCAGAATGATCTTTTCACAGGAGATTTCTTTGCATGGAACCGGCCACAGTTTTGCCCAAAGCGACCTTTGTTCCGCATATCAGAAATTCCTATCTCATTAACCTCCCAATATAGTTTTTTATTTGAATCATGGTTCGTATGCATTTCTACTAAGCGTACCACCAATCGCATTTTCAGTCTCACCCACTACACAAAGTGTCAGCCAAGATTTTTGGGGATTCGCAATAGATGCTAAAACCCGGTTCAACATGGCAAATCTGTCAGTTTTGATCATTGCTGATCGACAAGGCTGGATTTGGTGGTGCGGTTCATGCTTATCTGATCTCATTCATCCAACATCTTTGCCTGCTTCCTTCTTCCAGGCAAGGCATCGTTAACTTATCCGGCATATTGACACACGGAAAGCATCGGTTAATTCGTATATTAGATGCAAATGCCGCAACTCTTTCTCGCATCTTTCTGTCTCTGTTAAACATTATCTGAGCAGGCAGCGTCTAATCAGAGTGTCGCGTTAAGAAATCATAGCCTTTTTTGAAAGATCAGATATGAGACGATTGATCCCCGCCATTCTCGCCTCCATTTTTATCCTCAGTGGATGTACCAGAGATAATATTCCCGCAAGGCAGCTGAGCATTCCGGATCTGATCCAACCTTACATTGATGATTTTGAGCGGGAAGCCATGTCACGGGGGATCGATATTGACATTGACAATCTGATCGTAGAATTCGAAGGCAATCTCAACAATGGTTCCGCGGCGGGACTGTGTACCTATGCAGGTGAGAATGTCACCCCGGTGATTCACCTGGACACGACCTCGACCAACTGGCAGAACAATGAATTCTCCAGAGAAATTCTGGTTTTCCATGAATTGGGCCATTGTATTTTGACGCGGATCTCACCCAACAGTGGACACACTGACGTCAAACTCCCCAATGGCAATTTGGCCAGCATCATGCGCTCTACCGGAGAGCAGGTTTATGGCGGCAATATGAACGCCTTCAAACGCGCTTACTATCTCGACGAACTCTTCAATCCCGAAACACCTGCTCCAGACTGGGCCCGGAACCCACCTGCTTACGGCAGCCTGCCCAGTAACAGCAAAACCTCCGTCCTGAGCGATGATTTCAGTGTCGACAACGGCCGCTGGCCGACCAATAGCGGTGCAAACAGCGTATCCAGGATTGAAAATGGCAAACTCTTTTTCGAGTCTAAGAGCGAAAATACTGCCTTCTTTCTGCCCCGAAATGTTGTGCTGAATTCTGCCGGAGATTTCGAAATAGAAGCTAGCATTCGGATTGTCAGTGGCGATCGTTCCGCCATGATCCAATGGGGCGGTACCGGACCCGACGATTTCTTTTTCTATGGCATCAATGCTGATGCCGAATCTGCTTTCCTGGGCAACTGGACCAAAGGGATCGACGTAACGCGCTCCGGCGAACCACTTTCACCCACTGGATTCAACAAGCTGACCATCCGCAAACTGGATGGATTTTACCATATCTATCTCAACGAAGTCTACATTGACGTCCTTGAATTCCAGGAATTCTTTGGACCGATTTTCGCCTTTTATGTCGGTCCACAAACCGCCATTGAGATAGATTTTATTCAAATTTCTGAAATCGAATAAGGTGTTTGAGGCAGCATCGCTCCCCTGGTGGCTTACCGGCGCAGCCTTGTTGTTGCTTTTCCTTGCCTGGCGCGGCATTGTCAATAAATCTGTGCGTGGCACCTATCAAACGCAGACCTCTGCTGAGGCTGGTTATTATCTTCGGATCACGGCCTACCTCCTGGGCGGCTTGCTGCTGCTGGTCATTGCCGCCATGCAATGGCATGCACAAGGTGGCTGGAGATACAGTTTGGCCTTTTCTGCTGCGACCGCATTGTTGATTGCCTTGGTTGTGCGTTTCAAACCACTTGCGTTGGGCTTTTTACGCATCCTCCTCGCACCTTTTCAGTTGATTCCCTGGAAAAAAGCAGTCCCCAACCTCAAGAAAAAAACCACCGAAGCAGCTGCGAAACCCAGTGCCCGTCAATGGGTGTTGGCGGCGGTAGCGATGATTTCTCGAGCCAAAGGCATGCAGACGCATTTGATTGGCGGGGAGAAGCCCAGTCCACGAGCCGCGTCGCAGGCGCAGAAGCGCCTCAACAAAGAATGGGACATCAAACACGCAGAAGATTTTCTGGATACGCAGGAATGGCTGCTCGATACGGGCCATCGAAAAGATTTTTATCAATTTGTAGAGACGGTGGAAAAATGGGAGCCAGAAGAGTTGGAAGCTTTTGTTTTGCGGGTAGAAAGAGGAGAAGAAGAATTGCCGGAAGAGGATGAAGCGGAAGAGGTATTGCATCGCCTCAAAATGATTCAAGAGAAAGGCTCTGAGCTGCGTTTTCAGGGCTTTCTGGCCTGGGACATGCTGCGTTATCTGGACAACTGTCGGCTGGGCTTTCTGGCGGGTTATCTGGATGAAAACAGTGCCGAACAAAAAATGCTGGCGGCTTCACGCATTCTGCAAAGTCGCTTTGGTTCCTGGTCAGAAATGGGCGAAAACTTTTTGCAGGGCCGGGAATTCTGGTCCATCATCGAGCACCGTCAGGACGGTGTTCTCTACCGCAACGCCATGCGGCGGCTGGCGGATGATCCCCAAAGCGAATGGCAACGCGTTCCCTGGGACCTGGCCCTCTATGTGGGCAGTGGGACGGTGGAGGAGTAATCCTCAATTCACCACCAGCACTTCATACTGATAACGAATCGATATCGCTTCTCCTGCTTTCAGTTTCAATTCCCAACAGACGTCAGTCTGGCCATTGACCGATTTCCGCCGGACGATCCGTGGGGCCGTCAACCAATCAGGCTCAGAACTTTTGAGCTCTCCCTGAATCATACGGCGTACATTCAGGGAAATGGCTTTGTTCTTATTGTTGCGAATGTCAATCTTCCCTTCAATGGTCAGACGATCATAATCCTCATCATAACCTTCTACCTTATCCATATCGATCGCCATGACTTCACGGTCAATCTCTCTTTCTGAATCGCGTACCGACACATCCGGGGAAGCCGTCAATTTGATATAGGTTTCTCCACCAGGCGATACATAATTCATTTTATCCTGACTAATCGGACGCTCAATCCCATCCACTTTCCGGCTGACCATCACCGCTCCGGCAGTCAGTGGGAGTTTGGTTTGATTGCGAAGCTTGAGGGTATGCCACACCTTGTTTTTGAAGTTTGTTTCAAAGCTAAAGGCTTCGCCAGGCTGTTGACGGCGGTCTTCTCTCACCCTGGTTGGCTCCAGACGCACTTCGTACAAATGGCGCACCGGCAGTTCGGCTGACAAAATCTGGAACAAAGCTTTCTCCCCCTTTTTCATGCTCAAACCAGGCAAACGATAGAAAAACAAATCCTCAGTGGCGGTCCCCTGCAAAGCCGAAAGCTGCGGGCCGACTGGATCGGCTTTGATGGGTCGTTGGGAGGTGTAGGAAATGGTATTTGACCCACGATTGGCGAAATCCCCTCCTTGTGATGGCTGCGCCCGGCGGATTTCAGCGAGCAACTGATCAAATCTTGTCTCCCATGCGAGTACAGAAGACTGGTTTCGGTACAGGAAGTTGGGCACCCCTACCACAAAATTGAGATCGGTTTCTACCAAGTCCTCCGCTTGATTGATCACACTGGCTTGCAGGCGCAGTGCAGCTTTGTTCTCACCGAGCAGTTCCAAATGATAGCTGGGCACCCACCCGATCCCATTCCGCAAATACATCAACTCGATTTGCTGCGTGGCATTGGTATTGTCAAATTCAATCATCAGACCTTCTTGTGGCTTCTGGTCCATCTGAACACTGGTCCAACTGCTATCCGGCAAGTTTGGACGTTCCGCAAACTCCAGTCCCACAATACGATTCAGGTTCAGGTTGAGCCATTTATCCTCTGACTGCCCCAATAGAAAGCCGCCCTCCATTGATTCGGGGAGAAAGGGAATCTCTTGTCCATCTGAAATATGTAAGACAAGCTTTTTTCCCAAATTGGCGGCCAGCATAGACTGAAAATCCCGGCCCTGGCGCTGATGATTCAAGGTTTTGCGACTCGAATCGATGCGTGTATGGGTATTGATTCGGTGGATTTTTGCATCAGCAGCGCTCAGCCAAAAGGTGCCGAAAGAGGCAGGGGGGGTCTCCGTTTCCCAAAAATAGCGGCCTTGTTGCGTCTTGATTGTCACTTCTTTAACAAAAAAGGCCTTACCGTCTTTGAACACCGATACCGAACGGGTTTTCAGTGGGTTTTGTGCAGACAGATGCAAACAAGAAAAAAGCAGGAGAAAGGAGAAAAGATGTTTCATGATGCTGGAATTGAGGGGATAATGTTCGCCCTGGTGAAAGCAGGCTTGAACCTTTTCAGTGCCCACAAGATTTAAATATCCACACCATAATTTGAGAATATTCCTACTATTTTTATAGAAAACGGGATAACGCATGCCACAAAGCAATCATATCTATCAGAACCAGTCCTCTGATCATCCCCATTCCATTCACCAATTAAAGGCCCAAAGTACACCTGATAAAAAGCTGCTCCATTTCCCAGGGCAATCTACATCCGTCTCCCAATGATCAAGCTTCTCTCTCTCTTTCTCATGGCGATGCTCATCGCCTGTCAGCCTCAGTCAGAACCAGTGCAAAGGGACGAACCGATAGACAGCGTGCCACAGGGAACAGAAGTTCAGGAGACAAACGCCCATTCTCTCATCAAAAATTGGCCCGAAGTTCTTCAGGAAAAATGTGCCTTTCTGGCCTCGCATTTCCATCAAACTGGTCTTTCCTCTTTTGACTGCCAGATCATTGAAGGTTTCTATTCTGATTATGGGACAAAACTCAATACTGAATCCCTGTATGAGCTGACCGAAGAGGAGAAAAAACGCTTATCTGGCAATCAGAACGCGCTGGGAAGTTTTGTCTTCGGGACCGCCAAGCCGATCAATGGCTTCTATCCGTTGATCCTCTTCTCTTTTGGGGTCGCGGAGCGCCCCATACTGTTGTGGCTCTATGATGAGAGGGGAAACTTCATCCAGGAAGTCGAAGTGGCAAATTATTATGGAGAAAGCGGTGGGTGTTTGTATTCTGAACGGATCAACGATTCTACTTTTTTGCAGCATTTCAGCTGGGAGACAAACATTGTCGATCCGGAAGGCGTAGCAGATGATCAGGTTGAGATGACATTCCTGGAGCAGCAATTGATGGTTCATCGCGATGGCAGCATTCGCGAAAAAGAGTTGAAAAGATGGATGCAAACCGAGCAGGCCTGCAACAACAGTTCGCTGCAGCAAGGTGACATGATCTTTCACACTTCTACTTCCTCTCAAAGTCAGGCCCTCCAATTGGCAACCCATTCGCCTTACAGCCACATGGGGATATTGTTTCAGGAAAAGGGGAAATGGTTTGTCTTTGAAGCCGTCCAGCCGGTGAAAATGACCGCTTTGGATCGTTGGATCAAAAGAGGAAAGGATCAGCATTATGTGGTCAAACGCCATCGGGATGCTGAAGAAATTCTCACCGACTCTGTTTTGGGAGAGATGAAGCAATTGGGAAAGGCGTTTGCAGGGAAAAACTATGACTTGGCCTTCGGTTGGTCAGATGAGCAGGTCTATTGCTCAGAACTGGTCTGGAAACTCTATCAGCGTGCCGCAGGCATAGAGATTGGCCGACTGGCAAACCTGAAAGACTTTGATTTGACTTCCCCCCTGGTGAACACAAAATTACAGGAGCGCTATGGTGAGAATCTTCCATTGGAAGAGATTGTCATCTCGCCGGCGGCGATGTTTAATGATTCAGACCTCATCACGGTCTGTGCACAATGAAGGCGCCTGGCACAGGGAAATCCCCTGCCAGGCGCTGAATGAAATATACCGAACGTGAAATGCTTTGAAAAAAGGGGGAGGGACACGGCATGCCATGTCCTTTCACTTTTCGGCATACCCTCAAAATCAGTGGTTTGGAGAAAAGGAAAAATCCCAAACCACTTTCATTTGAGTGTAAAACCGATTCAAATTTTACAGTACCATCAGTTGAACTTGCTGTCGCTGTCCGCCACTGACCACTTCCAGACTGTACACACCAGCACTGAGATGTAAAGAGAGGCTATACTGATTGCTACCAGCACTCAACTTCATCTGGTTGACTTGAACCAATCGACCATGTACATCATGCACGCGAACTTCCGCTGGTCCTGGCTGAAAACCAGACAATTCAATTTGTAGCTTCTGTCCACTGAGCGGATTCGGATACACTTTTACCCGCAGGTCAGTAGCGAGTGGATCGATCGTTTGGCGGCTACTGCCATCATATTCCACGGCCCCCATGTCCACCGTCCCGGATACAATCCGGGTCTGATCAGCATAATCCAGAGCGAGCGATTCAAGCAGATCACCATCATTGTCGAGATCAGCAAAATCTGTCGGCAGTTCTGCATTGATCCCAAGATTGATACATGGTGCAGTACTCAGGAGTTCATAGCTCCCGTTGATCAGGGGATTGCTGCTCAGGCTGATATTGCCGGGCTCGCTGCCTGTGTAGGCTTCGATGGCATTATTGGCAGTATTGCGGTCCGTATTGAGATGATTGACCAACCCATTGGCGGTATTGCCCCAGAAGACATTGTTCTGCACATTGATGGACCATACATCATAAATGGCACCGCCACCATTTGCGATGGCCGCGGTGTTGGCGACGAAAGTATTGTTGATGATTTGATGTTCACCTCCACTCCAGCTATGACCGACAATGGCCCCACCTTCGTCTCCAGCACTGTTTCCATCAAAAATACAATTTGCCACCAGACCCGAAGTGGGAGAATAGAAGCGGATGGCACCGCCATCAGTCGCTGCCTGGTTGCCATCGAAAAAGCAGTTAACAAAACGGGATTGCCCAAAGGCATACACAGCACCACCTTCCAGGGCACTGCTGTTGTTACGGAATGTACAACGAACAAAATCGAAAGGACCAAAGTGATAGACGGCTCCACCCTGCGCACCAGCATTATCCTCAAACAAACAATCTATGAAAACGCCGGAGCCATTGTAACTTTTGAATGCTCCGCCGTCATAGGTGGTGCCAACATTGTCCTCAAAGCGGCAACTGACGACCGACAGATTGTTGTAGTCATTGTCTAGCTTTACAGCACCATCAGTGGTATTTCCATTGACAAAGCGTACATCGCGCAGCCTGACACCATTGGCACGAATCAATAGGATCCGGTTGCTGTTGCCACCGCTCAGGCTGATATTTTTGTTCTGCCCGTCAATTTCAATGCTGTCATTCACAATCGCCTGGTCTGTCAGCACAATCGTTTTTCCTGTCAGGGAATCCTCAAACCAGATCACTTCTCCGGCTTGCACCTGACTGAGTACCTGTCGGAATGAACCCGGTACCGTATTGCCGCCGTCTGAATTGGTCACCCAACGCACGGAAGCGGGAGGATTGACATTCTCTACGGTGATCAAGACGGAGTCAGCAAAGCCGCCATCATTGGTCACAACCCGAATCCAGCTGGTACCAGCTTTTAAGCCTGTCAATTCGCCCTGGGTGTTGACCGAAAGTACGCTAACGTCGCTGCTGGACCACATCAATCCCTGCTCAGTAGCATTGGCCGGGACAATTGTTGCACTCAGAGTCAGACTACTGTCAAGCTCAAGGCTGGTCTGGGGTGCCGAGATATTTACACCACTTACCGCGATGCCTCCACCGCAATTGCTTTCTGTAGGTCCCGTCCCTGTTGGGCTAAAGTTATTATTGGTGGTCAGAATGATTTTATCCAAAGCAGCACCATCTTCCCGCATCCAGATGTTGAGGGTATGTGTACCAGGATTGGCCACATCAACCGTCGCCACCGGGCCATCCATGGTATTGCGGGTCCAACTGAAAGCATTGCTGTTGATGCTGATGCGATCCGCACTGGTACTGGCAGATCCGTCCAGACCAGCATGGAAGGAATCATCGCCTCCTCCCCCTTGAGAATGCATCCGTAACCATACATAATGTGTTCCAGCCTGGGTGAACTCAATCTCAAAATCCAGACGCGGGCTATTGCTTTCATAACCGCTGTTTTGATTGGTCCCTGTATTGGGAGAAGAGATCATCGCTCCGGTCCCACTGAATCCGTTTAAAGTAGTGATCAAGACAAAATCCTTTCCACCCTGAGAAACATTGTCAGTGTGATTTTCAGCCTCTATTACCACCAGACCATCCCCTCCATTTTCTTGCTCAAATGCACAATTGGGATTGGACGATGGCGTCAACACAGTGAGTAAAGCTGAGTCCGCAAAACCACCATCACGGCTACTTGCCCTGACGATCGTCGTACCAGGCTGTAGAGCCGTCAGCAAACCCTGCGCATCAATACTGCCAACGGTAGGATCGCTACTGCTCCACTCAATCATCTGATCACTGGCATTGGCCGGAATCACCGTGGCAAGATAGCTTGCACTCCCTCCTGCTTCGAGGCTGTCAACCGGGGCGGTAAAGCTTAATCCCGTAACCGGAATCAAATCGGGGATGCTGTCCCCACAATTACCAGTAGTCTGTTCGTTCGGACCAATCCCGGAAGGCGTATAGTTGGGATCGGTGGTGAGAATGATTTTGTCCACCGTTGCACCATCCTCCCGCATCCACAAATTAAATGTATGAATACCTGCGGCAGGCACATCAACACTCGCCACCGGTCCATCCATGGTCCCATTTCCCCAGATGAAGCTACTTGAATTCGCACTGATCCGGTCTGCAGAAGCAGAGCCAATCCCATTCAGGCCGGCATGAAAGGAATCATCGCCTCCACTTCCCTGCGAATGGGTTCTCAACCAGATATAATGTGTCCCGCTCTGGACAAATTGAATCCGAAAATCCAGTCGGGGACTGTTGGCTTCATATCCGCTGTTTTGGTTGGTGCCACTGTTGGGCGTAGTGGTCATGGCTGCATCCCCGCTGAAACCAGCCAGATCTATGGTCTGGACAAAGGATTTCCCTCCCTGCGCAGTATTGGCTTGAAAGTTTTCTGCTTCCATCACGACTAATCCATCATTTTGCTGTACAAACTGACAGCTGCTGTCTACTGGCGGAGGTGGAGGCGAGCCAGCCCCTTCTACCGCATACAAATAGCCATAGGTCCCAGCCGCATAGGCATTGGTTTGGTGCACGGTAAATTCGGCGTCCGGTACGCTGTAACGGGAATTGAACCAAAACTCCATCACCGGCCAGTCCCAGCGACTGGGAAAAGCATTGATTTTGCCTAAATCTGCATCATGGGTCCACACTGCTGTAATCAGAGCCGAGTCTGCTTCACAGTGGCAATTAGCTGGATCAAACCAGTCTCCATGCCACAATGGGCCATAGGGAACAATCCCATCGACAATTTGGCCCTTTAAACCGGCCTCATTGTACCAGCTGTCAAGGTGAAGCGCTTGGGTAGGATATCTGTCTCCCACTCCGGTGATCCAGGCCATATTGAGGGGATTATTGCCCAGGAAAAAATCGGCGGTGGTATAAATCGCATTCAGGAGCGAATCTTTTTGCGCCGGATTCGTGGATACCCGGTGGGCAAATATTGCTTCCCAGGTTCTTGGCGTTGTGGTCGATCCGACAATCGGTGGCATATCAAGGACGTATCCGGCCCGGGTCGATCGCTGATTGGCAGTATTGACCACTCTTTCAAAGCCCCAACGAACCGTTGCCGCTTTGAGCATGTCTTTGAGGTTTTGGTCGGTATTGGAAAAGTCCGGAGCCGTTACATACGTCCAGACGCCCCATTCCTGATTATTGGCCCCAATCAGATCATCATTTGGCGCGCTAATCACCAGTGCATCTTGAAAATCTGTCTGAAAGGCAGCATTGCCAGTCGCCCGATATAAAGCTGCGGCAGCGAAGAGTTTCAGATCAACCAGCTTATTCCCAAAATGCGCGACGCCTTTGTCGGCATCCCCACTGAGCTGATTGGCTGGATTATCGGCCCAATTATATGCCGCGCTTGCTTCTGCAATCAGCGCGGCGGTCGAATCGGTGATGCCAATCAACTCAAGTGAATACGCATAATTGGCAGCCATTGCCGCAAAGAGGAAATTGGTGTGTGGGTCTTCCGCCAAAGCATACCATTTTCGAACATCATCACCAGAATTACCCGAAGCAGGCTTTCCGATTGGATCTCCGTCAGCAGTAACCCGTGCACCATACACACTCCCATCAGGATTGATGTTGCGGCGAAAATATCGAATCAACCAGGCGGCTTCATCCAGCAGATCCGGTACACCATTGCCACTTTCGGGAATGTCCAGCTGTCCATCGGTAAAGGCAGAAGGATTGCTTTCAAACGTTGCCATTAACATCGCCGGGACCGCAAAGTGAGACAAATAGCCATCCCAGTCGCCGGCGTCATGATATCACCCATAGGTAGTGGTTGGACCAATTTCACCGGCTTCTACTGCGGCTCTGTCATAGTCATCTATGGAGCGGACCGAGGTCTTATAGATCACATTCCCATCGCCCGGATGGTGGTCTCGTTTTCGGATAAAGTCAGTATAAGGCTGTGTCAATGACTGTCCGGCCCGTTCGATGTAAAAAAACTTGCTCACTGAAGCAAAAACGGGTTCGTAAATATCATCTGATATGTCAAATGTAAAGGATCGGCCGATTCCTTCTACCGCAAGGTAGTAGGTTCCCGGACTGACGAAGCTGGAGAAATCAGCTTCGTACACATCTGACCCATAATAATTATTAAACGGACCATATCTTGACATATTCCCGTTGTCTTCTGTTGGGTCGGATAATGCGCGCCGCAATTGCAGATTGCCGGTAAATACCGTCGCACCACTGGCTGAATCAATGAGATAGAAATTCGCACCATTATAGCTACTGAAATCAGCACTTCCGCCACTTCCCATCCACTCAGCCACGTAGCCAAATTTCTGTCCGGCAGATGGCACATAGCCAATTTGGTTGACATGCACCGCTTCCGAGCGATTGTCCAGCGGATCGAAGGTGAGCGAAGTTTGGGTCGTATTGGCAGCAACTTCATTCAGATTCACCTGGTAGGTTTTACCACTTTGCATGGCAAATGGGAGCTGCAAATAGATCCAATGCTCATCTGCATGGGTCGCAGGATTGTCGCCCTGTTCGGTCCGCTTGCTTTTCCGACTCACTGAGACCGGCAGCTGTGCCGTGGCATAATTGGCATCGTCCAGACTGGTGATGCTGTAATTATTGCGCTCATCAGCGATATTGCCATCAAGCCTCTGGCCCACAAATTTATCCTGACTTCTGGCTTCACCGTATCCATGCAAATCGACCCGTCCGTCATCCAGCCTCAACATGATGATTTCGGACGTCAGAGGCAGCGTCTCTTTCAACTCTGCCCCCGGAAAGGTTAGCTCAAAGCTGTACAAATTCAAGGGTACATTCAGCACATTTACCCGAATGGTATGGGTTCCGGCAGTGAGCGTCTGGTAATCCGAGAAATTGAGCGTTTGGGGCGGCCACCAGCCAAATTGAGGCAAGTTCAGAACCGCACCGGCTGTACCATCTATGTCGAAGCGAATCTGCGCATTGGCCGCACAGCAACCCATCGTATAAGTAAGATTCAGGTCATATTGCTTGGCTTGACTGACCACTACGGTATACTCCAGCCATTCTCCCACTTCAAGGTCTGTCACCTCTGTGCCACCCGAATTTATATCCACATCATCATTCCGGTAGGCACCAGTACTATTCCCCGGCGAGTTGTCAGCATAACTGACGCCATTGCCGCCGTGATCGTAATCAGCAAAATTGATAATCCCAGGCAGAGGATGAGGATTCAGGTCGGAGGTAAAAGGTGCTCTTGCATAAATCTGAATCTCATCTTCCGCTTCGATTCCCTGGACAAAGCGGGCTTTGGCCCTAATAAGATGCGTGCCAGCTGGTACATTCAGGCTCAGTTGGTATGGCTCCGTAAGAGCCACGCCAATCGAATCTCCGTTGAGAAAAAAAGCGACTTCATCCACGGTATAGCCGGGAGTGGGGGTTATGGTCGCAGTAATCGTTGTAGGATCACCAGGGGAAAAAGTGGTATTGGCAATTGGATCCGTAATTTCTACCGGTGGTTTCACAAAAAGCGTCAGGGTGTCCTTCTTCGCTAAATCCTCGGTTTCTACCACAATCGACACCATGCCGACATCTTGCCCAGTCAACACACCCTGTTGATCAATGGTCGCAATGGCAGGATTCAGGCTGGTCCAAATCACACCCGGGCAGGAGGCGTCTGCGGGCAGAACGGTCGCACTCAAATTGGTGGTCTTGCCAGTTTGCGCAGAAACGCTATTGTCCTGATCAATGGCAACACTGCTGACGCGTCTGGACTCGGTCGCAATCATGTCGCTGATCCGGGTACTGCCATGGACCAAATCAAACACGAACTTCATCACATGGACGCCTCTGGTCAAAAACAGACAACTGGCATAGCGCTGCCGTTCATGTGGCCACCATCCGGTTTGTGGAAGAGGGGCCCGCAGCAGGAGGGTATCCGAATTGTCGAGAATCAGGCTCATTTCCCGGCCGGATTGCCCATTGATCAAAATCAAATCGAGATCATAAAATGTATCCTTCTCGACAAAAACCGTATAGGTCAGCCATTCGCCATTCTCGGTCTTGTCCAGGTATACATCATTGGCATTAATCTCAGGGTACTGATTGAACTGCATAATCAGATCCACATCGGTATCAGAACGCTCATTGGCCGGAGGAGACGCAAGGTTTCCATTGCTCTTATCGAAATACGCAAAGCCATTGGCCCCAACATCAAAGTTGTGAACCGGCCAGTTGCCGGGAATCGGAGCAGGCGTATTGTTAAAAGGCAGGGTTCCAAATTGATTGGATTGATAAATATCAATCTTCCCCGGCTGGGCAGACACGCTACCAAGATTATCGATGGCGTAGGCTTTGACCGTCAAATCTCCAAATAGTGCGGGTAGGGAATCCAAGGCCAGACTGAAAGGGGCACTGAATGATTCCCCAATCAGATTACCAGAAATGTAGTAAGCAACCCTGGCAACCGTCTGATCATCGCTGGCATTGACGGTGAAGGTAATCGGTGTCCCCTGTAAAACGGTATCGCCATCATTGGGGGCAGTGATGCTGATCAGTGGCAGTTGATTGATTTCATTGGAGTTGGCTCCCAGAAATCCTAAGGCAAGTGTAGCCACGGCAGAGTTTTGATGAACCGTAAATTCAGCATCCGGCGGGGAATAGCGATTGTCAAACCAAAACTCAGAAACCGGCCATTCCGCACGGTCAGGATAGGCCCTGATTTTGTTCCAATCGGCATCCGTCATCCAGTTTGCCGAATCGCCATTGAACCAATCGCCATTTCCGATCGGACCGTATGGCACAATTCCATCCACAATCTGTCCTTTGATCCCGGACTCATTGTACCAGCTATCGAGGTGTAAGATCTGTTGGGGATGTCTTTCCCCGATACCAGTGATCCAGGCAGTGTTGAGCGGATTATTCCCCAAAAAATAATCTACTGTGGTCTGCATATAATCCAACAGTTCTGCTTTCTGTTCGATATTATCCAGTGCTTGATAGGCAAAGAATGGCTCGAGAATAAAAGGCGTCGTGGTTGCCCCAATGATCGGTGGGAGATACCAATTGTACCCCACCCTTCCCGTCCGGCTTTTGGCTGGCGTCAGGAAAATATCCTGTGCATAGCGGTAGGAAGCCTGGGTCAAAAGTGTTTTCAGGCTCTGGTTGGTGTTGGGAAAATCAGGCGCAGTTGTATACATCCATACGCCCCAGGTCTGGTCAAAATCGGTCCCTGTCAGAGATTGTGTGGGGGAAGTAATCTGCAGGACACTTTCAAACGCTGTTTGCCAGGTGGCATCCCCGGTCAATTTGTACAGAGAGGCGGCGGCAAAAAGCTTCAGGTCATTGAGTTTTATCCCAAATCCAGCCCCAATATCCGCATCGCCATTTTGTTGATTGGCGGGATTGTCGGCCCAATTGTAAGCGGCACTTGCTTCGGCCAGCAAGGTCGCGGTCGAGTCGGTGATGCCGGCCTTTTCCAGTGCAAAGGCATAATTTGCCACCGTCGCAGCAAATAAAAAGTTTGTGTGTGGATCTGCGGCCAGGGCATACCATTTTCGGGTATCATCTGCGGAGTTTCCTGCCGGCGGTTTGCCAATCGGATCGCCATCCGCAGCGACCCTGGCGCCATATACACTGCCATCAGGATTGATGTCCCGGCGGAAATATCGAATGAGCCAACCGGCTTCGTCTAGAATATCAGCAACTCCATTTCCACTTTCAGGGATATTCAACTCTCCGTCGGAATAGCTAAAAGGTGCCGTACTGTAGGCAATGGCCAAAAGCAAGGGAACCCGGAAGTGGGTAATATATCCATCCCAATCCCCTGCATCATGGTACCAGCCCCATTTATTCGGTGCAGGACCAGTTTCGTTGGTTTCAATTGTGCTTCGATCGTAAGGATCTACACTGCGCACACTGCTTTTGTAAACCGTATTTCCATCCCCGGGATGGTGATCACGCGAAACCAGGAAATCGGCATAAGGCGCTGTTTTGGCGATACCAGCCCGCTCGAGGTACAGGAATTTGGTTACTTTTTGGAATGGCTCCCGGTAGACATTTTCAGCAATCCGGAAAGGAAAAGATCGTCCAATCCCTTCTACGGCCAGATAATAGGTCCCCGGAATGTTAAAGGCTGAAAAATCGGCTTCTGCCACTTCGGAGCCATACAGGCTGTTGTAAGGTCCAAACTTATTGCTCCCTTCATCTTTGGCAACCGAAGCCGTATCACGCCGCAAGGCAATGTTGCCCGAAAAGACAATCGAACCGCTGGCCGAATCGACCAGATGAAATGCATTGCCCAGATAATCGGTGAGAACCAATGGACCTAAATCTCCCATCCATTCTGCTAAATAGCCATACTTCATGCGGGCATCCGGCAGATAGCCAACCTGATTGACGTGGACTGCTTCCGACCGAATGGCAAAAGGATCAAAGGTGAAACTGACATTGCTCACATCTGTATTGAGATTGGTCAGGCTGAGGTTGTAGCTTTTCCCGGCCTGCATGGGACTAGGCAAAATCAAATACAACCAATGTCCAAATACATGACCTTCTGTGTCCCAGGTCTGCGCAATGGTTTTGGACTTTCTCCCCACATTGACCGGAGACAAAGCAGTCGCATAATTGGCATCGTCGGGACTGTTGAGGCTGTAGTTGCTGCTGAGCATAGCCGCCGATACGTCCATCACATCTTTAAAGGCTGAATCCAATTCGAGATTTTCCCCTCTACCCGATAATTCCACAAATCCATCCTCTACATAAAGCAGGATGATTTTGTCGGTGAGGGGTGTAACTTCTGTTACCGTACTGGCTTGAAGCCAGTTTGGAAACAACGAGAGAATCCACAAAAGCAAATAAAAGCTAAGGCGATTAACAGGCATAAGCAGTAGTGATTAAGGAGTAAATGGGTCACCACAATAAGGCCAAAACTGCCTGCCTGCATCAGGACTATTTATTCAAATATCAGCATCATATTCTCATACAATCATCAATTTTCACCTGCTCATATTAGCTGAATTACTTTTGGACCGTTGGTATGAAAGCATTTATTACCCTCAGCCTGCTCCTGTTTTCCACCACGATTTACGCCCAATTCAGTCCGGCATCAGTCGAAAACATTGCCAGAAATATTGTTCCCGCAGATTTTGAAGGTGGGTTCAACGGCCACACCATTTACGACATACATGAGGACAGAAACGGCCTGCTCTGGATTGCCAGTGCTGACGGTCTTTTTCAATTTGATGGTCGTCATTTCCGGGAAGCAAAGCAATTCCCACGGGAATCAATGGGTGAAGTTTTGTCTCTCTCAAGCTGGGGGGATTCCATCCTGGCAGGCACCAGCAAAGGTCTGTTCATTTACAGTCATACAAGCCAGGAAGTCTCTCATTTTTCCGCAGATTCATCACTGAGTCCCGACAATATTCTCAATAACCGCATCGAATCTATGATGAAAGATGAAGCGGGTATTTGGATGGGATCTTGGTTTGGGGTGAGTTTTCTGGATGCAAAACGTCATCAGTTTCATCATTATCCCCTGAGTGAGCGGGTGGAGAATCCTCAATATGGAGCAGCTGTACATGCACTCGGTCGTAAAGAAGGCAAAATCTGGTTGGGCACCTGGGCGGGGGAAGTCTATTC
>JBCBZF010000737.1:0-3800 GCA_039815525.1 Bacteroidota bacterium
CACGCGCTTGATCTGACTTGTGGCCTGGGCGTAGATAGCTTGTATTTATCTCAAAACTTTGAGTCGGTTACCAGCATTGAAGCCAATCCAGTCCTGGCCGACATCGCTACTCACAATTTTGGTCTGCTGAATCGGAGCAATATTCAGGTCATACATGATACTGCCGAAACTTTCCTCCAAAACCGGATCGGCCCCATTTTCGATTTAATCTACATAGATCCTTCACGCAGAAATGCCGCTGGAAAGAGAGTGCATTCATTGGAATAAAGTCAACCCAATGTCCACGCACTTTTCCCTCTTCTGAAACAACATGGCAAAAAACTACTGGTAAAACTATCACCACTGTTTGACCTCCGGGAAGCCATCAGGCTGTTTCCTCAGGCCAACACCTTCCGAATCGTATCAATCCGGAATGAGTGTAAAGAAGTACACGTTCAAATTGATGATTTGTCCGCCAGCTTACCGCTTCAGCAGATTGAGTTATTGTTGTGGCGGAAAGGAGAGAGTCAACCGTTTTGCTTTCCTACCAACTCGCCCTCATTTACCACCTATCCAGTTCCCGCGCATCCACGTTACCTGCTGGAAGCAGACGTCGCTTTCTATAAAGCCAATTGTCTGCCAGCCCTCCACACACAATTGTCCCATCTTTTCCTCAGTGCCCCACAGGGAATTTTTCTGGGTGATCAGGCTGAGCCAGATTTTCCAGGGCGTTGTCTGAAAATTGAAGAGATTTTTTCCTTTCAGCCCAAGCGCATCAAAAAGTACCTGAAAGCAAAGGGGATCAGACAACTTCAGATCAGTCAGCGCAATTTCCCCTTTTCCGTTAAAAAAATCCGTCCGCAACTTGGCGTTGCCGACGGAGGAAAGTATACACTTTTTTGCAGTCTGGTTGATGGAGAGAAAAAAGCGTTTTTATGTATGACGGAATGATTTCCTAAGAGAAAATTGGTTTTCCATTGATATAGACGGGCAGACGACGAAAGATATCTTCATTGCGATAAATCACCAGGCAGCTTATTTCCCCCAGAAGGATCACGCTCACCCAACCTTTACCATTGGGCTCACGGTATACAAAGGCTCCTGTTTCACTGCGGTATTCCTTCTGAACAGACTCTCCGAGGCGTTCCCGTAATTTCCCAGGATTTAATTCCTTCGTGGGAACAGGGAAGATACGAAACGGTTGAGGCATATCGGGATCCATATCACATTTAGAGATACTTTTAAAGGGATCAATCGGTATCATGGGTGGTTCGGGACAGGGCCGAATAGGACGAGGTTTGACGCCTTTCAGAACGCCCTTTGGTTTCAGAACAATACTCGGATTGCAATACACACAAGCCGTGGGACAATCTGATTCCATCCCAATCTCCAGACATCTTTCACAGGAGGGTTTGCAGAGCAGGCAGGCATTCCGGCAGTCATCTTCACTTGCAGCCAGCTTCAGATTATTGATCACTGAAAATGTACCTGAGGCCTCCACGAACTGAATAGATTGTGGGGGAGGGATGGTTTCGGATGATGGGGGGGAAAAGGGGACAAAAAAGGCCAAAAGAAACAAAAAGGCCGTTACATTGATGCTCATTGGTTTGTTGTTGAATGACTGGTTTGTTCCAGGTGTCTATAGGTGATTCCTATTGGTATAAAGTAAACCACATGAAAGAGAAATCGTTTCCAGATATGCAAAAAGGCCGCCCGCAATGTATGCAAACGGCCTTATTTATTGGCTAAATGGATAGACAGAAGATAGCAGGCTGAAAAGCGTCCCTTCCAACCTGCCGTGAATACAACTTGCCTAGTTGTTGAGGATCATGAGCTTCCGCCGGATGCTTCCAGCGGTGTCATCGATCATCAAGGTGTAGGTACCCGTTGCGAGATTGAGATTCAGTTGATTGGTCTGCCCGACCAGTTTTTGCTGGAAGACCAGTCTTCCATGTATGTCATAAATCTTGAGCTGCGCATTGACGCCAGCCTCTGCGAAATCTACCCGAAGACGATGATTGGACACGGGATTGGGATAAATATTGACCGCAATTTTCTCAGCCAATCCTTTTCGGGAAGAAGAAGAAATGGTGCCAAAGTCAAAGTGTCCATTACACCACAACCATTCTCCATCGCCACAGCCCACTCTAATAACAGATGGATCTTCGGCCTGATAAGTCGTACTCCCCACGGTAATGTAATCCAGACGCAGATTTTTGTCCACACCCTGGCTGTTCAGTCCGTCGTTCACGTGGGCTACTTTGATGTTGCTACTGCCAGAATAGCCGCTGTAGGTAAAGGTCTGCCAGGCAGTAGTCAACGTATAAGTCGCTACTGCGACATCATCAAGCTGCAGCTCAATGGTTTCTTCACCGGCATTGCCAAGTGCACGCAGGCTAATGTCCACACTGCCACTGCTCTGCTGGCTAAAGTTGGCCGTTACATTTTTATTGGCGTCCATGGTAATCTGGATGGGATTGCTGCCACCAATTGCGTCTCCACTCCAATTGTCAAAGTCATAGCCAGTGTTTGGATTGGCGGTCATTGTCACCACTGTACCTGCCTGATAATTGCCACCGGCAGGACTCAGGCTGACTGCACCATTGGCTGCAGTGACATTGAGGGAATAGGTCGGAATGGCGCTGAAGTTAGCGGTAACACTTTTGTTGCCATCCATCACAATCTGAATCGGATTTGTGGTCCCGCTTGCATCTCCGCTCCAATTGTCAAAACTATAGCCACTATTAGCAGTAGCCGTCATTGTCACCGTGGTTCCGGAAGCATAGCTACCGCCGGCTGGACTCAGATTGACTGAACCATTGCTGGCGGAGACACTGAGGGTATAATTCTGTGGCGAACCGCCACCACTAATGGTCCCGAAATCAAAATGGCCATTACACCAGAGCCATTCACCATCTCCGCAGCCGACTCTGGTAACAGATGGATCTTCGGCCTGATAGGTGGTTCCACCCACGATGATGTAATCCAAACGAAGATTTTTGTCCACCCCCTGGCTGTTCAAACCGTCATTGACATGGGCAACTTTGATGTTGCTACTGCCCGAATAACCAGAATAGACATAGTCCTGGAAAGAGGTCGTCAGGGTATAAGTCGCTACTGCAACATCGTCTATCTGTAATTCAATGGTGGTTTCGGCTGCACTCCCCAATGCCCGGATGGTGATATCACTTCCTCCTCCACTTTGTTGGGTAAAGTTGGCGCTTACGGTTTTATTTCCGTCCATGGTGATTTGGATGGGATTGCTTGCCCCACTTGCGTCTCCACTCCAATTGGCGAAATCATATCCGCTATTGGCGGTGGCTGTCAGCGTAACCACGGTCCCGCTTTGATACGTCCCACCGGCCGGACTCAGGCTCACAGAACCATTACTGGCCGAAACATTGAGGGAATAGGTCGGTATGGTGCTGAAATTTGCCGTAACGCTTTTGTTGCCATCCATCACAATCTGAATCGGGTTGCTGCTCCCGCTGGCGTCACCACTCCAATTGTCAAACTCGAAGCCACTGTTAGGCAGCGGTGTCAACGTAACAACCGTACCTGAATCATAGGTTCCACCGGCTGGACTCAAACTGATCGAGCCATCGTTCGCGGAAGTACTCAGCGTATAGCTTGGCGGAGGCGCACCAGCACTGATGGTGCCAAAGTCAAAATGTCCACCACACCAGAGCCATTCACCATCACCACAGCCGACACGTATAACTGAAGGATCTTCCGCCTGATAGGTATTTCCTCCCACAATGATGTAGTCCAGGCGAAGGTTCTTGTCAATTCCCTGGCTGTTGAGACCATCGTTGACATGG